>NZ_QTMH01000013.1:134748-135571 GCF_003603065.1 Bacteroides sp. AF20-13LB | reverse complement strand
AGTACTTTGGGAACTTAGTTTATATTTATTGTTACCATTCCCCTCTAGCAAATAATATCTGTTGATAATTATATGTTGCTGAAAATCAATGTTATAAATATTTTTTTTATTTTTTCTATATGTAACTTGTCTATCAGATACTTGATTTCAAATAATTATTTTTTTGAGGTCTTATTTGAACTGATCTCTTTTAAGTGAATATTGAATGGAGTGATTCTTCTTAATTATAACTTACATATACACTTCGTTATAAAATTATGCTCCAAAAAGATGTGTTAATATATGTTGCGGGCAGTTCCTGCTTTCATTAATAATCTAACATTCTTTTTTGATGAACTTATGAATTCTTTTAGCTAATTCACTTTCCATTTTTTTTGATTTATACCTATATTTTCATACAGTTGAGTTTGTTTTATATAAAAAAACTATATGTATATGATGGTATATTAAGTCATATATCTCAAATAATATTACATATGATAGATATATGTATAATATTCTATTATTTATAAGTTATTTGGCTTTATTATTTGTCTACATACTATCAATATGATTTAGACTTGATATTCTAAATAATTATTAAACTTTGATTTAAAACTTTGCAAAAGTATAAATGCAAATGTTTTAATATTCATTTAGTATTTTTTAATTCATTCAATAGCAGATTTTCTAAATTAATTCATATGTTTGCAAACAAATCCAAATAAAAGAGCTTATGAAAAGAAATTATTGCTTATCATTAGTGTTGCTTGCATTGTTTGGGATGTCTGCACCTTTTGCTGCCAATGCAGCGAATGAAAGTGTGCTAAGTTCCCAAAGTACT
>NZ_QTMH01000013.1:0-134738 GCF_003603065.1 Bacteroides sp. AF20-13LB | reverse complement strand
AATGGTAACAATAAATATAAACTAAGTTCCCAAAGTACTCAGCAAGCCAAGAAAATCACAGGTAAAGTTTTAGATGCAGCGGGCGAACCAATCATCGGTGCCAGCGTGCTGGTAAAAGGTTCTGGTACCGGTGCCGTGACGGACGTTGACGGAAAATTCTCTGTAGAAGCGCCGGCGGGTAGCACATTGGAGATATCCTTTATTGGATATAAAACTGCTATGCTTAAAGTGACAAATGCTTCTTCGTATTCAGTGACTTTGCAAGATGATTCGCAAACATTGGATGAAGTGGTAGTGACAGCTATGGGTATTAAGAAAGACCGCAAATCTTTGGGATATGCCATTGATGATGTAGATGCGGAAGAGCTTATGAAAAATAAAAGTGTGAATCCGATTAACTCTTTGGCTGGTAAAATTGCTGGTGTTAATATTACGCAAGGAGGTGGTGCTGCCGGTGCCGGTTCTCAAATCATTCTTCGTGGTGGGACTTCGCTTGAACGTGACAATCAACCAGTATTTGTTGTTGATGGTGTAATCTATGATAACTCTACTACAGTAGTTGGTAACTCTGCTTTTGATGGTAGTTTATCGACAGCTTCTACCAATTCTAATCGTGTAATGGATATAAACCCTGAGGATATTGAAAACATGTCAGTTCTTAAAGGTCCGGCTGCTGCTGCTCTTTACGGTTCACGTGCTGCTGCAGGTGTTGTAATTATTACAACCAAAAAAGGAAAGGAGGGAGCCGTTGAGGTGAATTTCTCCACTAAGTATATCACGCAATGGGCTACTTCTCTTCCTAAAACACAACGGAAATATGGAAGAGGGTTTGCTGAAGATCAGTACACCGATGGAAAATATACTGGAACGACTTATAATGATTTTAGTTATAATTCATGGGGAGCACCTATTGACAATGGGGCAGCAACCTATGATAATATAGATGACTTTTTTCAACAAGGTGGTGCATGGGATACCAATATAAGCGTGGCTGGTGGTTCTAAAAATAGTAATTTTTATCTTTCAGGCTCTTATTATAATCAAGATGGTATAATTCCTAATACTGGTTATGAGAAAGCAACGTTCCGTTTTAATGGTGAACAAAAGTGGAGAATGCTCACATTCGGTGCAAATGTAGCATATTCTCAAGCAAACACTGATAAAACATTGACCTCTGCTGGGTTATATGGTTCAAGTGGTTCTGGTACCATGACGGGGGTATACCGTTGGTCTCCTACTGATGATATGAAACACTACTTGAATGAAGACGGTACTCGCTATCGTATGTTTGGAGATCGTCTTGATGTTGTTGATGAACGCGATAATCCATACTGGATTCTTAATAAGAATAAGTTGAAAGATAATACTGAGCGTTTCACGGGTAATTTTAGTATCAAGGCTGATATTGCAGATTGGTGGTGGATTAGTTATCGTATGGGCATTGACTCTTACACTACAGATGATTCAAAGACTCTTGCTGCTGGTGGAGTATATAAATTGGCATGGCAAAAAGGTATGTATAGCGAAAATTCTTATCGGTATAAATATCTTTCTACGAATTTAATGATGAATTTCAATAAACAGTTTGGAGACTTTAACTTTAACTTGATGCTTGGTACATCTACTGACGATACTCGGACTTGGACTAACTATAGAATGGCTTGGAACTTTGAAATTCCTGATTTTTACGCATTTGACAATGCAACGAATGATAACCGTGATTTTTCAAGTTCACGTTCTCAAAAACGCCTTATTGGTACATTTGGTGAATTCCGTGCTGATTGGAAGAATACAGTGTTTTTGACAGTATCAGGACGTAACGATTGGTCTTCTACATTACCAATTGAGAATCGTTCTTATTTTTATCCTTCGGTAAGTGGTAGTATTGTGTTTACAGAATTTCTTCCTAAAATAGATTGGTTATCATTCGGTAAAGTACGTGCGAGCTGGGCGCGTGTAGGCAAAGATACGAGTCCGTATTCGTTGGAAACAGCATTGTGGCCCAGTCAGTCATTCCTTGGTGGCCTTACTGGGGTAAGTAATTATTGGACTGCTGGTAATGCTGCATTAAAACCCGAGATTACGGAATCTACCGAATTGGGTATTGAATTGCGCTTTTTTAATAATCGTCTGAAGTTGGATTACGCCTACTATACCAATAATTCGTATAATCAGATTATGTCACCTCGTCTGTCAAATGCAACAGGTTATATTCTCCGTTCTGTTAATGCAGGTGACGTTTATAATAAAGGCATGGAGTTAAGTATTGGCGGTACACCTATTCAAACTAAGGATTGGACATGGGAATCAACTATTAATGTCAGTGGTAATCGTGGTACAGTGAAAAATCTGCTTGAAGGTGTAGAAATTCTTTATGTGACCGATGTACAAGTTGGTAATGCTAAAGCGGCTTCTTTCCCTAATGGTAATTTTATGGCAATTTCCGGTAGTGAATGGAAACGTGATGACCAAGGTCGAGTTGTATTAGACAAGAATGGGCTTCCGACTAAAGGAACTAATGCCAATCTTGAAATAGGTAATCGTGAACCTACATTCTCTGGTGGATGGAATAATACTATTACTTATAAAGGGGTGTCATTGAATATGTTGTGGGATTTTCGTGTAGGTGGGCATGTTTATAATGGAACGGAATATGCTATGACGCTTGCGGGTGTGAGTGAGTTCTCTGCCAACCGGGAAAAAATAGAGGTTTCAGGTGTAAATACAAATGGTGAATTTGTAACGAATACTTTCGAAGCTAATAAAACATATACTTATAATGGTAAAGAAACCAGCGGTAAAACAATTATAGCTAATTATTATCAGGATATTTATCCTAATGAAACAGCAAACTTCATGACAAAGGTGAATGCACTTCGTCTTCGTACTATTTCACTCTCATATAATTTGCCAAAAACGTTACTTGCCAAAACAAAAGTTATAAAACGTGCCTCAATTACGGCAACGGCTAATAATCTTCTTCTTTTCACTAATTATAACGGTGATCCGGAAGTTGCAGCAGCTGGATCGGGTGCAGTAGGCTCATCCTCAGTAGGTATTGATTATTGTGGAGTTCCTGCGACAGCAAGTTTTGCTTTTGGTGTTAATCTGACTTTCTAAATATTGTTTAACTGTATGAAAATTGAATAATATGAAACTATACAAGAAAATAATTCTCGGAGTTGCAGCTTGTGTCGCGCTCTCCGCATGTGATGACTGGTTGGATGTCAACACCAATCCAAATACTCCTATATCTACTGATGCTGAGTTCCATCAGCGTTTACCTTGGATGCAATTTTATATGGAACATATTTACCATATTGTAGCCTCGAATACTAGTTTTTATTGTGGTCATTTCTATCGTAACAATGCACGCGAAGGAGGGGCGGCTAAATGGCAACTTGATTCTTCAACTCGTGCTGCTAATGCGCAACAGTGGTTTTTTACTCAGGTAGGTGTGAATTGTAATGATTTATATAATCAGGCAATGGAGGCTGGTGCTTATCACTATGCAGGTGCAGCCAAATTTTTTCGTGCTTATGGTTTTATGATGCTTACTGATTTATTTGGAGAAATCCCTTATAATGATGCATTTGGAGAAAATCCTTCTCCTGTTTATGATAATGGTAAAACAATATTCCTTGGTTGTATAACTGATATTGATGAAGCTATTGAGTTGTTTTCTAGACAACAAGAGGCAATAAATAATGTTACACCAGTGGATTTGGTAGAAGGCGATTCTTGGAATGGTGGTGATGCAGATAAATGGCTGAAAATGTGTTATCTTCTTAAAGCACGCTGGCTGAATCATTTAGTCAAGAAAGAGGCTGGAAATTATAAAGATGGCAAATATGATGCTCCGGAAATTCTGAATTGTTTAGCTAAAGCTCAACAAAGTAATGCTGATAATACTGTTATAAAACATACGGATACTAATACACCTTCTCATGATGTATTGGGCTGGAATGAGCCGATAGATTATTCTGCTCTCTATTCTTGTATTGGTATGAATAGTAATATTTATATAACTAAATGCTATTATGATAATTTGACTAACTTTGATGGAAAGGGAATAGAAGATCCACGTGCTGATAAGTTTATCCCTTGGACTCGTTCTATGAAAGGCCCTGAAACTCCTATTGATATAAAATGGTCAGATGACGGTTTGTGGCGTCGTTCTATGGGGGTTGATATGCAAACTGATATTTTAAGTCAATCAGGTCCATATGCTTTGTCATTTGATGCAACTACCCAGAGTTGGTATTGTGATAGTCCAACTCGTAAAGGAGATACTATTTATGTGTGGACAACTTGTGGTGGTACGGGATATGCAGGCGGTGTAGATATTCTTTATCGACGTAATAAATCTTATGACACTTCTGCGCTGAGCGGAGTGTTTTATGCCCGCCCAACAAGTCCATCCCTTATGGCATCGTATTCCGAAGCTTGTTTTATCAAAGCAGAGACGCTTTTCCGTCAAGGCGATAAATCAGGAGCATTTATTGCCTATAAAGAAGGTGTTAAAGCAAGTATTGATTTTGTTAATGATCAGATTGGCGTGTGGACTTCAGAGGATGGAAAATTGGAGTCTTGCCCCTCGTTTACTCATATTGAACAAGCTGATATTGATAATTTCTTGAATAATGCACTAGGAAATTCCTCAGATATTACTCTCGGCAAAATTTTGACTCAGAAGATGTTGGCAATGCCATATTCTAATGAGAATTGGAATGATATGCGTCGTTGTGATTATGATACGAATATATTCATGAATTGGGATAAATCGTATTATTATAGGAATACTCCAGCAGGATTTACTTACTGCCCGGAAGATAAGTCGCCTCGTCGTTGGAAGCAAGCTTCTTATGAGCTGACATATAATACCACTAATCTTGCAGCCATTGGTTCCCAAGTCCCAGGAGCTGCTGAGCTTGGTGAAGGATGGTATAATAATAACCTTATTTGTACATTGCCTGTGTGGTGGGATTCAAATCAAGAATAAAAAGAAAGTTCAATTCATACATGTAAATTGATGATGTTTTTATTTTCTGTGTTGTTGGCGATATTGCCGATAATAATTTCAGTATCAATATTTGTATTGGATATACAGAAATTGTAGTACAGTTTTAATATACTGGAGACTCTAACGGTCTTCATTCATAGATGATGATTGAAATAGCCGGTTCGTGAGAATCGGCTATTTTTATAAACTGATAATCTTTTGTATAAATTGATAGATTAACTTTGTAGTGCATATTTATACTAAGTTATATGAGTAAAATTCTGTTATTGGTTTACTTATGGTATTTTGTGTCTGTTGTCCAGGCACAAATAGTTACGTCTGCTGATGCTAGATGTGGGGATAATAAGTTGTCTGGTTTTGTGATAAGCCCCTATTTCGGAGAACAAGAAATGTCGTTTGTATATCCTCCGGGAATCAATATTCGCATAAATGCACCTTCAATAGTTGAGTTTGATAGGAATAAACCGACAAAGTTGGTATTATATGCATTGCCCAATGGCAATAGTATAGATTGGACTGTTGGAAAATTGCCGGCTTATGAAGATGATTGGCACTATCATATACAACACATTGGAGCGCAAACACGGTATATCAGAGCAAAAGTTCAAGAATATAATCTAGTAACTGTTTATTTGGAGGCAGATACGAAGAGTTGGGGGAAATGGAGGAAAGATGGAGTTGGACGAGAGCAGAAAATTAAAGAAGTAGTGGAATATATTTTTGCTTTATTCTCCGAATATCATCCTACTATTGAGTTGAATAGTCATAGCGGTGGTGGGAATTTTATATTTGGTTTTATGGATACGGTTTTTGATATTCCTATTTATGTGAAAAAGATTTCTTTTATTGATAGTAATTATAATTGGAATGACAAGCAATATGGAGAAAAATTAAAGAAATGGTTGGAGGCCTCTCCTGAAAATAGCTTGTTTGTTGCTTGTTACGATGATGAGAATGCCTTATTGGATGGAAAATCTATTGTTTCCCGAAAAGGGGGTACTTGGTATAAAACATGTTTAATGCAGCGATATTTGAGAAAGAATATGAAACGTTTTAGGTGGAATAAAGTAGAGAATGACAGCATAATCTATTTTATGACAAGTAATCGGAAAGTGCAGTTTTATTCAAGGAAGAACCCTGAACGGAGAATCTATCATACCATATTGGTGGAACGAAATGGTTTTATTCAGTCTGTTTTTGCCGGAACAGAGTATGAAAATATAGGGTATCAGTTCATGGGTAGAAAGGTATATGGTACTTATAGGCAAGACTCAATAATAAAACCTCATGCTTTTCGATTTCCGCCTCGGGCAAAAAAAAATGTTACAGGAAGTGGATTTGCCCGTCAAGTAATGAATATGAAAGTAGAGGAACGCGATTCTATTGTTTACAAAGAAATCGCACAGGGAAATATTCCGGATTTATTACGCCAGCCCGTATATCTAACAGATAGCTTGCAGGATGCTGATGGTAAATTGCATGGAGTAGTATTATGTGTATTGCCCGATTTTCTGGCAATAGGGATGAATTATGATTTTTTGCGTATTCCTATGTTGCCGCAGACGGCTCAAAAGATAGCCGATTTGTATGGTGCGATACTGCCTACCAGAAAAATTTCTGATTTGATTCATTTTCATAGTTCCTGGAAATTTACTCCTCATCCTATGACACCTGATTCTACAATGGTTACTGTACCTATATTTATGCGCCATGATTCTATAATAGAAGCTACCCGTTTGGTAAATGGAAGGCTTTATGGTTTAATGGCCGGTCATAAAAAGGATATTGTGATAACCAACCGGATGGCAGATGAACCAGGTAGGTTATTCATTTACGGTTGGCATTATCAGGATGGCAAACCTATTCAGCCATTGAGTGCTGCGCATAGTGTAGATTATGTAGATTATAGTCACGGAGTACGACTTGTTCGTGATGAAGTATTGATAGATGGAAAATTGTATTCGATAAAGCGAATGCTGCAACATCCTGTATTATATAAGTTGTTTAGCGATGAAATTGGTCCGATGTCGGTAATCCGATATTGATTTCGTCTAAGGGCTTCTCTTTATTTATAGAATGTTAATTTAATATTCTTAAAATCTTAGGATTGTATGTATTCCATTGATTATCTTTGTATCCGAATTAGAAATTTAATGGATTTCATTTTGACTTTAGTTTGATTGAATAAAGATATTGAAGGCTCTAATGGTCTTCATTCATAGATGATGATTGGAACAGCCGGTTCGTGAGAATCGGCTGTTTTTTTGTTTCGTTTGTTTGCATATCAACGGCGGTAATATGTTACTTTTGCCCTAAAACCGAAGATAGGCTGCACCTCAGCATAAAAAATGGACAAGTTCATTTTATTTTGCATTCGGTTTGTACTATCTTTGCGAGAAATAGCTGAGATGGTGTGAACTGTCTTTGCAAAGATTAGTCTATATATGGAACAAAGCAAGAAATTTATCTCTCCGGGGGCATGGTTCTCCATGACTTATCCGGTAGACTGGAATGAATTCGAGGACGGGGAAGGCTCTTTCCTTTTTTATAACCCCAATGAGTGGACCGGTAATTTTCGCATTTCGGCTTTCAAAGGGAATGCTACATATGGCAAGGATTCCGTGAAGCAAGAGTTACGGGAAAACTCCTCTGCCATTCCGGTTAGGATAGGCCGGATGGAATGTGCATATAGTAAGGAGATGTTCGAGGAAGAAGGTGCGTACTATACTTCCCATTTATGGATAACGGGCGCGGATGAAGTTGCCTTTGAATGTTCGTTTACGGTGAAGAAAGGAGAGCCGGTTGCAGAAGCGGAGAAGATTATCGCTTCGCTGGAAACGCGGAAGGATGGAGTGAAGTATCCAGCGGAGATAATTCCGGTGCGCCTTTCGGAAATCTACCAGATTAATGAAGCATACGAGTGGGTGGATACTACTATAAAGGAATCGTTGAAGAAGGATTTCCAGGGAGCCGAGGAAGACATTGCCAAGATGCAGCAGATGATGGAAGAAAGCAACATCGGTCCTAAGAAGAAGGATGCATGGCTGGCTTTTGGCATCGCGCTTTGTGTTATTTTCGCCAATGAAGTGGACGGTATGGAATGGCGTACCTTGGTGGACGGAAACCGGGAAACGCCCATATTGCTGAACACGTCTACCGGTGAATGGATAGACCCCATGAAGCTGGTTTGGAGCAAAGTAAAGGCAGGAGGTAAAGTGAATCTGCCGGAGATATACAGCTCCTTGTTCTAAGGTCCGGTCATCTCGGTACTGTGATTTTCAACTTTCAATTTTCATTTTTCAACTATTAAAGCATTGGCAGCAGTAAATTCAATTCTTCAGGTGGAAAACTTGACCAAGTCGTTCGGTGACTTGGTACTATTCGAAAATATTTCTTTGGGCTTGTCCGAGGGACAGCGTGTCGGGTTGATAGCCAAGAACGGCAGTGGCAAGACGACATTGCTCAATATCCTTTCCGGCAAGGAAGGGTATGACAATGGCACCATTTCCTTCCGTCGTGATTTGCGTGTGGGTTATCTGGAACAAGACCCGCAATATCCCGAAGAGCTGACCGTGCTCGAAGCGTGCTTCCATCATGGCAACAGTACTGTCGAGTTAATCAAGGAATATGAACGTTGCATGGAAACGGAGGGGCATCCCGGCTTGGACGAAATTCTGGTGCGTATGGACCATGAAAAAGCTTGGGAGTACGAGCAGAAGGCGAAACAGATTCTGTCTCAACTTAAAATACGTGATTTCAGTCAGCACGTAAAACATCTGTCCGGCGGGCAGTTGAAGCGTGTGGCACTTGCCAATACCCTTATCACTGAACCCGATTTGCTGATACTGGACGAGCCTACCAACCACCTCGACCTCGATATGACGGAGTGGCTGGAGGAATATCTCCGCCGGAACAACCTCAGCTTGCTGATGGTGACGCACGACCGTTATTTCCTCGACCGGGTATGCTCCGAAATCGTAGAGATAGACAACCGGCAGATTTATCAGTATAAAGGCAATTACAGTTATTATCTGGAGAAGCGCCAAGAGCGTATCGAGGCCAAGACTGTGGAGATAGAGCGTGCCAACAACCTCTATCGCACGGAGCTGGAGTGGATGCGCCGCATGCCGCAAGCTCGCGGGCACAAGGCACGCTATCGGGAGGATGCCTTTTACGAACTGGAGAAGGTGGCAAAGCAGCGTTTCAACAACGACAACGTAAAACTGGATGTCAAGGCTTCTTATATAGGCAGTAAGATATTCGAGGCAGACCATCTGTACAAATCCTTTGGTGACTTGAAGATTCTGGATGATTTCTCCTACATCTTCTCCCGTTACGAAAAGATGGGTATCGTAGGGAATAACGGTACGGGCAAGTCGACCTTCATCAAGATACTGATGGGGTTGGAGCAGGCAGACAGCGGTACGCTGGACATTGGCGAGACGGTCCGCTTCGGTTACTACTCGCAGGACGGCTTGCAGTTTGACGAGCAGATGAAAGTGATTGATGTAGTGCAGGACATTGCCGAAGTCATAGAACTGGGCAACGGCAAGAAGCTGACGGCATCGCAATTCCTGCAACATTTCCTGTTTACTCCCGAGACACAGCACAGCTATGTCTACAAGCTGAGTGGGGGAGAACGCCGCCGCCTCTATCTGTGTACGGTCCTGATGCGCAATCCCAACTTCCTGGTGCTGGATGAGCCGACCAATGACCTCGATATTGTGACGCTGAATGTGCTGGAAGAGTATTTGCAGAATTTCAAAGGATGCGTGATTGTGGTGAGCCACGACCGTTATTTCATGGACAAAGTGGTAGACCATCTGTTAGTGTTCAACGGACAAGGGGACATCCGCGACTTTCCCGGCAACTATACACAATATCGCGACTGGAAAGATGCGAAAGTCCATCAGGAAAAGGAGAAAGAGAAAGAAGCCGCCAAGGCTCAGGAGGACAAGACGGCGAAGGTGCGTCTGAACGAAAAGCGGCGCATGTCTTTTAAGGAAAAACGCGAGTTTGAACAATTGGAGCAGGAGATAGCTGACCTGGAAACCGAAAAGAATGCAATTGAAGAGGCTTTGTGCAGCGGTACTTTGTCTGTGGACGAACTGACGGAGAAGTCGAAACGTTTGCCGGAATTGTCGGACTTGATTGACGAAAAAACATTGCGCTGGCTGGAGCTGAGTGAGATAGAATCGAACTGAAGTTCGAAATTGAAAATTAAGAATTAAAAATTAGAACTGAGAAAGTGGGAAATCTGACGAATTATCATAGCCATAGCCTTTATTGTGACGGGCGTGCCGGCATGGAGGACTTTGTGCGTTTTGCATTGAGTGAAGGTTTTACATCTTATGGCTTTTCATCGCATGCTCCATTGCCTTTTTCTACGGCATGGACTATGGAGTGGGATAGGATGGACGACTATCTATCTGAATTCCATCGTCTGAAGGAGAAGTATGCCGGACGTATCGAACTGTATATCGGTCTGGAGATTGATTATCTGAATGAAGCGAGTAATCCGTCCATCGCCCGTTTCAGGGAGTTGCCGTTGGACTACCGTATTGGTTCTGTACATCTTCTCTACAATGACAAAGGGGAAGTGGTGGATGTAGATGTACCTGCGGATACCTTTAAGACCATTGTAGACGGACATTTCTGCGGTGACTTGGAGCATGTGGTCCGTCTCTATTATGGTAGGTTGACGAGGATGCTTGAGCTGGGTGGTTTTGATATTGTGGGCCATGCCGATAAGATGCACTACAATGCAGCATGCTATCGCCCGGGATTGCTGGACGAGCCTTGGTATGATGAGCTGGTTAGGGCGTATTTCGCAGATATTGCCCGTCGCGGCTATCAGGTAGAGGTCAATACCAAAGCCTATCATGACCTGGGTACTTTTTACCCCAATGAGCGGTATTTCTCCTACCTGCATGATTTGGGTGTACGTGTGCAGGTAAACAGTGATTCACACTATCCGGAACGGATAAGCAACGGACGTCCCGAAGCTTTGTGTGCCTTGAGGAAAGCTGGATATGAATCGGTGATGGAACTACACGGAGGAGAATGGAAAGAGATGCCTATCGTGTTTTGAGTGAATAGGATACAGAAACTCCTGACTTGCCTTTTTGTAAAGGTAGTCAGGAGTTTTTTCTTTCTATTATGAACTATTCTGTTTTCAGTAAAAAGTCGTCAATCGCCTTTTTGTAGGTAGCCTTATCGGCTGCTCCGCGGAAGAGCTGAGGCTCTCCATTCATAGGGATGAATACAAAAAGAGGGATGCTTGTTGCATTGAACAACGCTGCCAGTTCCTTTTCCTTATCCACATTGACTTTGTAGACAACGATTTTATCGGCATACTCTTTGGCCAGTTCCTTCATAATGGGAGCCACCATGCGGCAAGGTCCGCACCAGTCGGCATATAAGTCTATGATGGCAGGCTTGTTTCCCTTGTATTTCCAGTCCTGGGATTTCTCATAGTCGAACACATCCTTGATGAACATGGCTTTGTTCATGACGATAACTTCTCCGTTTGTTTGAGCATAGGCCAGCATGCAAGAAAACACGAGGGCAACCATTGCTATAATCTTCTTCATTTCTTCTTGTTAAGAGTTTTGTTCTATAACGGCTTTCAAATCCTTACCGCTGATGACACCCGAGTGGCGCCATACGGCTTCGCCTTTCTTAAATACGATAAATGTCGGTACTGCTTGTATACGGTAGCGGGCAGCAAGTTCTTCGTGCTGGTCTACATCTATTTTGGCGATACGGGCAGCATCTCCTATTTCGTTTTTGAGTTCTTCCAGTACCGGATGCATCGCCTTGCACGGGCCACACCAGGTTGCAAAGAAATCAACTAAAACGGGCTTTTCTGATTGTATCAATTCTTCAAACTTTTCCATAATTTTTTCCTTTCTGTTTTTATTTATTTGTAATGATAACAAAATAGGAGGAGGATTTGTTCGCTAAATCATTATTTAATCGTCATCTCTTCAATGAGATGCGAAGCTCCCGCGTATTTGTCGATGATGAACAAGGTGTAGCGGATGTCTACACATGCTGCTCGTTGGGAGGACGGACGGAAGGCAATGTCGCCAGTCAGACCTTCGTAATTGCGGTCAAAGCCGGTACCTATCAGTTCTCCTTTGGCATTGAACACTGGGCTGCCGGAGTTTCCACCGGTATTGTCTGTGTTGACAATGAAGCAGATGGGCATTTCGCCGTTCGGCATGGCATAACGTCCGAAATCCTTTGCCTGATACAGCTGTTTCAGTTTGGCGGGGACTACAAACTCCCAATTGTCGGGATCTTCCTTTTCCATAGCTCCTTTCAGAGTGGTGTAGTAATCATATTTCACACCGTCTGCCGGAGCGTAGGGGAGCACTTGACCGTAGGTCAGGCGCAAGGTGGAGTTGGCATCCGGATAGATGGGCTGACCATTGGCAAGTTTCATGTCCATCATTCCCTTTACCCATACCTTGTGGGCGGCATTGTAGTTTTTATTGGCATCCATCATGGCAATGGAGGTCTGAAGCAGGCCGTCCGTGATGGAATATTTCAGCAAGACCATCCAGTCTGTATTAATCTTGTAGAGGCTGGGCTTGCGGATGAACTTGGCAAAGTTCTCCTTGTTGCCGAAGATGGAATGTTCAAAGCAGGCGTCGATGAAAGCGTCGCTGTTGCCCTTGAAACGCTTGTCTATGATTTGGAAAATACCGATGCGTTGTTCGGCAGGGATATACTTCATGTAGATTTTCAGCATTTCCTTGCCAACAATACGTTCCACTTCGGGGAAGGGGACAGAGGCAAAGTAGCGGTCGGCTGCCTTCTGAAGGCTGTCTTTAGCTGCTGCAATCTGTTTCTTGTCCTTGTTCTTCAAGGCAGATACCAGTCCTGCGGTGCTGGGGATACGCATGAAATCGAGTCCCGTCACCAGTGCTTCCTGAATGGCTTGCTGGTGGTAGAGGGCTGGACGGCGTTGCTTTACGATGGCGCGTATCTGGTCGAATGCTTGCTGATAGCTATTGTCGTTCAGCGAGCGTCCGCGTGCCAGGAGTGCCTCTTGCTGTGCACGTTTAGTGTCCAATACTTTCAGACGGACGAGACCTTCGTTCATACCGATGGCATTTTTCCAGTAGTTGGCAGAAGATGCATACTTGCTGGCATAGTGGATGCGTACGGCATCGTCTTGCAACATTTGTTTCATCAGAGCTTTCTGGCGGACATCGCGCACGTGGTGGCGCATGAAGTTGGTGGTTTGCATACGCTCTTCCACCTCGTCGGAAATCATGTAGCGCCAGTTGCGTCCGGGGAATCCCATGACGAAGGTAAAGTCGCCCTTGCGATAGCCGTCAAGGCTGATGGTGAGATGTTTCTTCACTTTTAGGGGAACGTTGTCTTTGCTGTAAGCGGCGGGTTTCCCGTCTTTGTCGGCATAGATGCGGAAGATGGAGAAATCTCCCGTGTGGCGGGGCCACATCCAGTTGTCGGTGTCTGCGCCGAACTTGCCGATGGAGGAGGGGGGAGCGCCTACCATGCGGATGTCGCTATAGGTGGTCTTTACGAACAGATAGTATCTGTTTCCACCGTAGAAGGCTTTCAGTTCCAGCTTGCGGCCGGGTGTCAGGGCGATGCCTTCGGACTTGGCGAAGCGGTCGGCTACTGTCTTCAGGTATTTGGGAGACAGATAATTGGTGCCGTTCGGGTCGTCGTCGGTTTTCAGTTGTTCGTTTACGTAGTCTGTCACGTCCAGTATCCGGTCGATGTAGGTGACGGTGAGTCCCTTGCAGGGAAGCTCCTCTTCGCGGGACATAGCCCAGAAACCGTCGGTCAGGTAGTCGTGTTCCACCGAGCTGTGTTGCTGTATGGCGCCATAGCCGCAGTGGTGGTTGGTCAGTACCAGGCCTTCGGCAGAGATGACTTCGCCGGTACAGCCACCGCCGAAATGCACCACGGCATCCTTCAGGGCAATGCCGTCGGGATTGTAGATTTGGTTGGTGGGGATGAGCAGTCCGAGTTCCGTCATGGCTACTTCGTTCTGCTTTTGCAGGTCGGTGAGCATCCACATACCTTCGTCGGCGTGTGCGGCAAGGACAGAAGATGTAATGAATAATGATAATAGGATTCTTTTCATGGTGATGTGCGTTAGAAGAGCATCTGAGAGGGGGGCTATTCAGTATACGACTGAATAGGGTTAAGTATACGACTGAATGGCATTCACTATACGACTGAATGTCATTCAGTATGGGAGGTAATCTCTCAGAGGCTTTAATTTATTCTATAATGTTCATTTCTTTTATCAGATGACTGCAATTGCCCAGTTTGTCGAGGATGAAGAGCACGTAGCGTATATCCAGTGCAATGCAACGCTGCAGGTCATTGTTGAAGTTGATGTCACCGCTCAGAGATTCCCAGTTGCCGTCGAAAGCAGTACCGATGAGCTGTCCTTCGCCATTGATGACGGGGCTGCCCGAGTTGCCGCCGGTGATGTCGTTCGTCGTGAGGAAGCAAACCGGCATGGTGCCGTCTGCCATGGCGTAGCGTCCGAAGTCTTTCTTTTGAATCAGTTCTTTCAGCTTGGCGGGTACCACGAATTCACGGTCTTCGGGATTCTCTTTTTCAAGGATACCGTCGGTAGTGGTATAGTAGTCGTAGTGTACGGCATCGCGTGGGCTGTATGATTTTACATTACCATAGGTCAGACGCATGGTGAAGTTGGCATCCGGATAGGAGGGGACGGGCTGTTTCATTTCACCCAAGCCACGGATGTAGGCCTTGTGGAGCAGTTCCATTCCGCTTTCCAGTTCCATGTATTGCTTTCCGAGTTCCTGCAGCTTTTCGTTCTTGGAGCGCGAGTAAGCCGTAGCAGGGTCTTTCTCGATGGCTTTCACGGTGGGCTTTGCCAGGAATTTATCCAGGTTCTTGCGGTTGGAGAGGATGGAGTTGTCGTAAATGTTGTCTACGTATGTGTTGTAGTCGCCCTTGAACTCTCCGTTGATGGTTTGGTAGAAGGAGGGCAGCTCGTCGGCGTTCAGTGCCTTGGCAAGGGCGGGCAGGATGGCTTTGGCTACGGCGCGGTCCACTTCGTGGTCGTAGTCTTTATTGTGGATACCATCGTATGCATTTTCCAACTGCTTCTTCGAAGCTTGCAGCAATGAGTCGTTCTTCTCTTCGAGCGCTTTCTTTATGTTATCCATAATAAGGTAGGTACTGCCGAATTCGATAGCACCGCGCAATGCTTCGTTGGTATAGTAGAGCTGGCGCAGCGTGGGGGTGCTTTTCTCGATGATGGCATCAATTTTCTCTACCACACCCTCGTATTCGGGTTTTCCTTGGGCAAAGGCGGCATACTTTTTCTCGATTTCGGCTTTGGCGCCCAACACGTCATTATCGATGATTGCCTTGTTCATACCAATGGAGTTCTTCCAGTAGTTACTGCTTCCGGCAAACTTGCTGGCATACTGGATGCGGGTCTTGTCACTGGCATCCATATACTTGCGCAGCACTTCGAGGCGTACGCCGCGCATATCAATCATTGCCTGATTCACGGCGTTCATGCGTTGTTTCACTTCGCTCTGGGTGAGGTAACGTTCTGTGCTGCCGGGGAAGCCCATAATCATGGCGTAGTCACCTTCGTTCAGACCTTTGATGGAGATGGGCAGGAACTTCGGGGTTTTCAGGGGTACGTTGCTTTCACTGTATTCAGCCGGCTCTCCGTTGGCATCGGCATAGATACGGAACATGGAGAAGTCGCCCGTGTGGCGCGGCCACATCCAGTTGTCGGTCTCACCGCCAAACTTACCTACCGAGGAGGGAGGAGCGGCAACCATACGCACGTCGCTGTATACCTTATAATAGAACATATAGAATTTGTTTCCTGCATAGAAGGGGAGTGCGCGCACTTCAATGCCCGGTTTACCCTTCAAATCGCTCTTCTCCAGTTCCTCTTTTGCCAGTTTGTTGAGGAACGGGGAAGTCAGTGCATCGATTTCCGTCACTTCGCCTGCCTTTATTTTAGCGTTGACAAGGTCGGTGATGTCTACAATGCGGTGCACGAAACGGAATTTCAATCCCGGGGTGGGCAGTTCTTCACTGCGGTTCATGGCCCAGAAACCATCTGTCAGATAATCGTGTTCCACGCTGCTGTGCTGCTGTATGGCACCGTATCCGCAATGGTGATTGGTCAGAATCAGTCCTTCCGGAGAGATGATTTCGCCGGTACAGCCACCGCCAAAGATACCTACAGCATCTTTCAGTGACACGCCGTTGGGATTATAAAGGTCGTCAGCCTCCAGCTTCAGTCCTTGCTTTTTCATCATGTCGATGGAGTTCTGCTGCTTCATCAGTTGCAACAACCACATTCCTTCGTCTGCACGCGCAGAGCAGACTGTCAGTGCGGCAATGGCCGCAAGCAAACCTTTCTTAAATGTAATCTTCATATAATCAATTATTAAGTAATGTCTTTGAATTTCATTGTCATCGCTTGTGGGCTTATGGCTTTATGGCATTGTTTCTTATTGCTTCCATAATGTTTGCAGGCGGACGCCGGTTCATCAGTTCGTTCTTCATAAAGTCCATGTATGGGGCTGCGTGACTGAAGAACTTATGATATCCTGCACAAAGGTAATTCAGTCCCGGCTCTCCGTCGGCTGTACGTGCAAAACGGTTCTTTGGACATTCGCCGTTGCAGGCAAACAGCCATTCGCACTCCCTGCATTGGGTGGGGAGAGATTGTTGCTTCATCAGTCCGAAGGCTTGTTGCCGTTCTCCGTACATCATCTCCACCAGTGTATTCTGATGGATGTTGCCCAGTTTATATTCGGGGAAAACAAAATGGTCGCACGCATATACGTCTCCGTTGAACTCCATGACACCTGCATGGCCGCACGTCTTTGCCATGGAACATACACTCGGCTGTTCGCCTATCCAGTTGGCAAGGGTAGAGTCGAATAACTGTATGTAGTAAGTACCCACGTCCTGCTTTACCCATTCGTCGAACAAGGCGCATAGGAAGTCTCCCCATTGTTCCGGCGTGACGGAAAAGTCTGCCAGCTGCGTGCTCTTTTCCTTGTCTGCCAGGGAGGCAAGATGGCGTCCGTCCCCATGAGGGGCAATGCGCTCCACGATGGGGGCAAACTGGATGTAATGGCATCCTATCTCCTTGAAGAAATTATAGAAGTCCAGCGGATAGTCGGCGTTGTAGTCATTGACCACTGCCATTCCGTTCCATTCCACACCGTGCTTTTTCAGCAGGTTGATGCCCTGCATCACCTTGACGAAAGAGGGCTTGCCCTGCTTGTTCTTCCGGTATTCGTCATGGAACTCCTGAGGCCCGTCTATGGAGACACCCACCAGCCAGTTGTTTTCTTTGAAAAACCGGCACCATTCATCGGTCAGCAACGTGCCGTTGGTCTGTATGCAGTTGTCTATGGTGCGTCCGTTGGCATATTTCTTTTGCAGCTCTATGGCACGTTTGTAGAAAGAGAGCGGACGCATCAGCGTCTCTCCGCCATGCCAGGTGAACAGAACCTGGGGCATGGTCTGCGAGTTGATGTACTCCTCGATGAACTTTTCCAGCAGTTCCTCGCTCATCACATGCTTGGGGTTGTCTCTATATAGTTTGGATTTCTCCAGATAATAGCAATAATCGCATGCCAGATTGCATACCGCACCTACCGGTTTCAGCATTACATAGAGCGGTTTGGCAAAAGGTGCATAGGTTGACATGTATATTTTCTCTATTTTTATGATTTATAATTGTGCAAAAATACGTAAACCGAATGAAAAATCCTTTCTTTCTATTCGGTTTATAAGGAATATTAATACCTTTGCTGGGTGTAATTCAAAAATCGTTTCTTGCATGATTAGAATGAGTGTGAACCGCATTTTACCCTTTTTGCTCCTGCTTGTGCTCTTTACTTCTTGCAACCGCAAGTATAAGATAGAGGGCAGTTCCTCGGTAACCAGCCTTGACGGAAAGATGTTGTTCCTCAAGACGCTTCGGGACGGGCAATGGGTGAATGTTGACTCGGCAGAGGTTATCCATGGGCATTTCAAGATGAAAGGCCGGGCCGATTCCGTGATGATGGTGACTCTTTATATGGATCAAGAGGGTATTATGCCTTTGGTGCTGGAAGATGGCAAAATCGTAGTTTCCATCTCCAATACCCAGTTGATTGCCAAAGGAACCTCTTTGAATGACAAACTGTACGAGTTCATAGACAAGCGCAATTCCCTGGAAGTGAAGATAGAGGAGCTGGAACGGAAAGAGGCGCGTATGGTGCTGGACGGTGCCAATCTGGATGACGTGCATGGGCAGTTGGCAAAGGAAGGCGAAGCACTTGTGAAGGAGATGAACGACTACGTCCGGCAGTTCATTGTAGATAACTTTGAGAATGTGCTGGGCCCCAGTGTATTCATGATGATGTGCAGCACACTGCCCTATCCGGTGATGACTCCGCAGATTGAGGACATCATGAGAACTGCTCCCTTGTCTTTTAAAGAGAATACTTTGGTGAAGGATTTCCTTACAAAGGCGAAGGAGAACATGCAGCTGATTGAAGAGCAGAAACGCATGAAGCAAAATGCTTCTGTAGGAGGACAGAAATAAACAGGAATGAGTTGATAATGACAAACGGGAATGCCTGAATATCTTGATAGGATATTCAGGCATTCCCGTTTGTCATTATGTCTTTATCTGTCCTGGTCTTCGTTCTTCACCATCCCTTTATACTTTTCCGGCAATGCACTCTCCACTGCCGCATAAGCCTCGTTCATGCTTGCCTTGATGTTTTCTGCCCCTTTCCCTTTGGGAGGAATAGGTTCATGGATGGTCAGTATCATCCGGTGGCGGTGTATCCACTTTCCGGTGCGTGGAAGAATCTCGAACGAGCCGTCTATA
Source organism: Bacteroides sp. AF20-13LB (assembly GCF_003603065.1). NCBI lineage: Bacteria > Pseudomonadati > Bacteroidota > Bacteroidia > Bacteroidales > Bacteroidaceae > Bacteroides > Bacteroides sp. AF20-13LB. The sequence continues at coordinate 115,818 of NZ_QTMH01000013.1, read as the reverse complement.
GTGACGGGCACCACTTCCAGTTGCAGTTCATCCGCCAGCTGGAAGGCTCCTCTCTTGAAGTAGCCCATGTGTCCCGTGAAGGTACGTGCCCCTTCGGGAAATACTACCAGTGATACGCCGTCTTTCAAAGATGATTCTGCCTGCCGCATGGTGGCAAGCACTTTCTTGGGGCTGGAACGGTCGACGAAGATATGTCCTGCGCTTTCGCATGCCTTACCGACAAACGGGATTTTGCGCAGGCTCTTCTTCATCATCCATTTGAAGTTCCGTCCCAGAAATCCGTATATCAGGAATATGTCGAAGGCACCTTGGTGATTGGGCACAAACACGTAGGAAGTACGTTTGTGTATTTTCTCCCTTCCATGTACCTCCACCGGAATAAGCAGTATATAGCAGATGAGCTGTGACCAGATTTTACCGGGATAGTACCCCCAGGTATGCGCCCCCCCTATCAGCGAACCGATAATGGTGACCAATGCTGTAAGGATAGTCAGTACCAATAAAATAGGCAACGCAAAGCAAACCTGATAAGTGATATAAAGTATCTTCATAGGTGTCGGATTTTTTATTGCTACAAAGATATACCTTTTTCTTATTTCGTCACTCTTTCTCTCTTACTAATTTTAGTACTGTAATTTCCGGCCATGCCCCGAACCGGAACGGCAGTCCCACATAGCCGATGCCAATATTTACGTACAAAGCCCTTTTGCCTTCGTAGTACATTCCTCTCCATTCCGGATAGATAAGTTCGGCAAGGGAGTGTCCGAACAAGATGCCTTGCATGGCGTGGGTATGTCCTGCAAGCATCAGTGAAATATCCGATTGGGGCAGTACCTCGCGCCTCCAGTGGGTAGGGTTATGGCTGAGCAATATTTGGAACATCCCTTCCGTACCCTGCATGGCTTGCGGTAAGTCTGCAAATTGGGAGAAAGGAGGCTCGCCATCGTTTTCCACACCGATGAGGGCTATGCTGTCACCTTTGTGATAAAGGATGTCATGCTCATTGTTCAGCAGTTTCCATCCCATTGCTTTCTGCTGCCGGATTAAATAGTCCAGATTGGCGATTTCTGCTTTCGGGCTTTGCCAGTGATAGTATGAGCCATAGTCATGGTTACCGAGGATGGAGTATACTCCGTCCGGTGCGTACAGTTGGGAGAGTATTTCTTGGAAACCATCCAGTTCGTGGCTCTGCTGGTTCACGAGGTCACCGGTGAAGACAATCAGGTCCGGCTTCTGTCCGTTGACTAAATCGACCAACTGTTTGATGGGTTCCGGATTGCCTTGCCAACTGCCGATGTGTATGTCCGATATTTGCACGATGCGGTAGCCGTCGAAACCTTCCGGAATATTGGCAGAACGGTATTCCACTTCTTTTGTATCGAAACGGGTGATGCCTGCCAGGGTACCGTAAAGGATATTGAAGAAGCTGACGACAGCCAAAACCAGTCCTATAGCGGTGAACGGGCTGCGGGGACAACGACGGATGATGAAGTGTGCCAGTACTCCCACCAGCGAGCAAAGCATGAATATGGTTTTTGGAAAGACAAACAGCATGATGGTAATTGCCAGTCTGCCTATGGTCTGCGTATGGTTTGACATCGCATTGTCGCCCGTAAGGAATATGAAGTAAACATAGCCTGCCGCTAATAGCAAGGTGGGAAGCCAATAAAGGCAGTGAAGAACTGCCTTTCTGGTTTTTCTTACTACATAAACCAAGTAAATGTAAAGGTCGGGGATGAGAAGGAAAAGGATGAAAACAAGAGTTACTCGGTGCATATATCTTTCAATTCTTCAATGTTCTTTTTAATATTGTCCAGATGTTTGTAAATCACTTTTTTGTAGAGAATATAGATAATTAGCGCGTCAAATACTACGAAAAGGGTAATCAGTAGGGCTTGTACGCTGGCTGGTGCCAGATGATATTCCATCACCCAATAGTTGAGGATATTGAAAAGGATAATCCAAATGGAGATGCCCATCACTTCATATCTGGTCCATTGGCGGAAGGTGGTCATACGGCGACTGACTTCGGCAACCCCCATTTCATCAATACGCGTGTCCTTGTTCCAGCGGTATGTTTTCCAGTCCCACCACATGCCTATGAGGATGCTTATAGCGATGAATCCCAGTAAAGCGACAATCTTGCCTTGCAGCTGCTCATTGAAGCCGAAGGTGGGCAGCAACAGCCATATAAGCAGAAGGGCTGCCAGACCTACCGCTCCCATTCCGATAGAGAAACGCTGTATGACTACGAGTCGTCCCAGACTTTTGCGGGTATTGGCCTTGTAGCCGGCAATCAGTTCGGTAATCTGCTGTTCGTCAGCAATCGGTTCTTTCTGCAACTGTTCATTCAGTGCGTTCCATGATTTCTTCAGTTCATCCAGTTCCATATATTTATTCCTCCTTATTCATTTTTTTCAATTTGTCCTTGATGCGGCTGAGCTTGGTGGCAACATTAGTCAGGGTCAGCCCGGTGATTTCGGCAATCTCTTCGTAGCTTTTCTCTTCCAGATAGAGCAGGATGATGGATTTTTCCAATTGTCCCAGCCGGTTTATCATCCGGTAGAGTTGCCGTAGCATGGCTTGTGTCTCGTCGGTTTCTTCAGTCCGGTCGGCTTCTTGGGTGAGGGTGACGATTTCGGGGATGTTCTTTTCTTTGCGGATAAAGCTGATGCACGTGTTCAGTGCGATGCGGTAAATCCATGTGGAAATCTTACACTCCCGCCGGAACTTGGGAAATGCTTTCCATAAGTTGAGCACCACTTCCTGATACAGGTCGTTGAGGGTAGCATTGGGCGTGGTGTACAGATAGCACACCTTATATATCACGCGCTCATACTCCCGTACCACGGATACAAACTCTTGTTCTGCATTTTCCATCTTTTAGCTTCTTTCGAATTGCTTTTGCACTGTTAGTCGCATTGTGTGGCGATAAATCACAGTTCAAAAAGGATTATTTTAATGTGTTAATGTGCCTATATGCTAATGTGCCAATGACCTGCGGCATGGTAGCACAATATACATATAGCGCAGCCAATTGGCACATTAGCATATAGGCACATTAGCACATTATTCATATTGTAGTGGCTAAAAACTTCCGCATATCCCCTATTGGCATTCCCCGGCGGCGGGCGTAGTCGTCCAGCTGGTCTTCTCCAATCTTGCCCACTGAAAAGTATCGGGATGCGGGATGTGCCAGCATCATGCCGCAGACGGAGGAGTGAGGATGCATGGCTCCATGTTCAGTCAGCGTGATGCCTATCTGTTTCATGCCGAGCAGTTCGTCCAGCAGGAAATTCACGGATTGGTCGGGTAGGGAGGGGTATCCCACAGCGGGGCGGATGCCTTGGTACTTCTCGACCAGCAAATCCGGAATGGACAAGGATTCGTCGGGGGCATAGCCCCAAGCCTCCTTGCGGACATATTCGTGCATCTTTTCTGTGGCGGCTTCGGCGAGGCGGTCGTTCAAGGTTTGTACAAGGAGATGTTTGTAAGGGTCGTTCTTGTAAGTCTCTTCGGCCTCTTCACTGATGGTAGAGGCGAAAAGCCCTACGATGTCGGGCGTGCCTGAAGAGAGGGGACGTACAAAATCACTCAGACAGAGAAATGGACCGCCATCGGGTTGTGGTGTCTGCTGTCGGAGCAGAGGGAAGGTTGTTCCTTCTATCAAGAGGTTATCTCCGTCTGCATTTGCCTGGCAAAGCCTGAAGATGCAATGGATGGAGATTGTTTCGTCCAGTCGGTCGAGCATTCTATTGGCTTCCTTGAAGAGCTGCATGGCTTCGGAAGCTTTGGTACGTTCCTCCTCGGGAAAGGTCGTCAGCCAAAGTGCACGGCAGGAATCGCAGCCATGGATGTTGGCAATAGCCGCAAAGCGAGGCTGGAAGCCCCAGGCATGGAAGAAATAAATCCAGTTGATGTAAGGGGTTACTTCATGAATCCGATACGAAAGCAATTCATGCCCCGGTGCCAGTATTGTCCTTTTCATCCCATTTAATCCTTAATCCCTAATCCTTAATTCCTAGCCTTCACTCCCCAAATCTCAGTTCCTCGCCACGATAAGCATCGTCCACCATGCCGTCGCTATAAACGGGATGTCCGTTGGCAAAAGTCCTTTCCACTTTCCAGTTGAAGGTATGTCCTTCCAATGGGCTCCAGCCGCATTTGCTCAAAACTTTGTCGGCTGTCACTTCCCACGGGGTATCGGGGCGTACCAGCACAAGGTCTGCCCGGTAACCTTCACGGATATAGCCGCGCTCGTTGATGCGGTAAATTTGTGCGGGAGCATGGCACATTTTTTCAACGATGGTTTCGAGTGTGAATACTCCCTCATCCACCAGTTGCAGCATGCTGACAAGTGAGAACTGTATCATCGGCATGCCGGACATGGCCTTCAAGGCACCTCCTTCTTTTTCGGAGAGCAGATGGGGCGCATGGTCGGTGGCTATAACGTCTATCAGGCCGGAGTTGACGGCTGCACGCAGGGCATCGCGGTCGGCTTGCTTCTTAATGGCAGGATTGCACTTGATACGTGTGCCCAACGTGCGATAGTCACTGAGCGTGAAGAGGAGATGGGCAACGCATGCTTCGGCGGTGATATGCTTCTCGGAAAGTGAATAGTCATTGAACAGTTGCAGTTCCTTGGCTGTGGACACATGCAGAATATGCAGCCGTGCACCGGCAATCCTTGCCAGCCGTACTGCCAGTTCAGAGGATGCATAGCATGCTGCCGAAGAGCGGATGTAGGGATGCTTGCCTATGGGAATATCATTCTCTCCGGCAAACATTTCCTTATACTTGGCAATATTGTTCTTGATGGTTTCCTGGTCTTCGCAGTGGGCGGCAATCAGCATGTCTGTACCGTTGAAGATGTTCAGCAGGCTGTTCATCTTGTCTACCAGCATGTTTCCGGTACTGGAGCCCATGAATAGCTTGATGCCGCAGACGCGGTGCTTGTCCAGCTTGCCGAATTCGCTGTAATTGTCGTTTGTTGCGCCGAAGTAGCAGGAATGGTTTACGATACACTTCTCGTTCAGCAAATCAAGTTTGGCGTTCAAGGCATCCAGCGTAGTGGTCACCGGATTTGTATTGGGCATATCCATGATGGAGGTCACACCACCTGCGGCAGCCGCACGGCTTTCGGTGAGGATGTCCGCTTTGTGGGTCAGCCCGGGATCGCGAAAATGTACATGGTCGTCGATGATGCCAGGCAACAGATAGCATCCGGTGGCATCTATGGTCTCGTCACAAGGGGCGGAGAGCGGTTTCCAGTTGGTCAGTACCTCTGCAATGCGCCCGTCTTCTATCACTATGGAACCTTTCACGGATTGTCCTTCGTTGACAATCGTAGCGTTATGTATCAATGTTCTTTTCATATCTTCCTAATATTTGTAGTAAACCCCTATCACTCTATCACCCATCACTTCATCTCCTTATCTACGGTAGGATATTTATGGAACCAACTGTTCCATTTCAACCGAATCACTCCGAATACGGCTTCACCAAAAATACTGCTGTTCATTTTGGAGGTGCCCAGTTCGCGATTAATGAAGATGACAGGCACTTCCTTTACCTTGAAGCCACATTTGTAGGCGGTGAATTTCATTTCTATCTGGAAGGCGTATCCTTTGAAGCGGATACCGTCCAGATTGATGGTCTCCAATACCCGGCGGCGGTAACATACAAATCCGGCTGTAGTGTCGTGGATGGGCAGCCCGGTGATGAAGCGCACATACTTGGAGGCAAAATAAGACATCAGTACACGTCCCATGGGCCAGTTCACTACGTTCACACCACTCACATAACGTGAACCGATGGCTACATCGGCACCCTCTTCGGAGCAGGCGCGGTAGAGTCGCGGCAGGTCTTGGGGATTGTGGCTGAAGTCGGCATCCATTTCGAAGATATACTCATAACCTCGTTGCAATGCCCACTTAAAGCCGGCTATATAGGCTGTTCCCAATCCCAGCTTTCCTTTGCGCTCCACCATGAAGAGGCGTTCAGGAAACTCCTGCTGCAAGGTCTTTACAATGGCAGCCGTTCCGTCGGGCGAACCGTCTTCAATGACAAGGATGTGAAAACCATGTTTCAGAGCAAAAACGGCACGGATGATATTTTCTATATTCTCCCGTTCATTGTAGGTGGGGATGATGACAATGCTGTCTGATGTTTGCATACTTATAGGTAATGGGGGTTATAACTGGGAACAAATGTAATACATTTCTTTTTTATCTGGCAGCATTTTCACACAAATCTTGATTTTGCAAAGTTCTGGCACCACGACTCTTTCATTTATGTAGCTCCTTCTAACTCCTGACTATAAGGAATGCAGGTTAAATCAAAGAACCGTATGCTTGACTTTGAACTTTAGCCTCAATCTTTAGCTATTCCCGTTTCAATCATTAACAGAAAACATTCAAACTATTAAAGAAAAACTTTCGAAGTATAAAGGATAAAGTGGGTAGATATAGGGAGAAAAAAGTGCTCTTCAGTCTTGGTCTGTCTATCCCAAGCCTTGGGATAGACAGACCAAACCCTGGGATACATGTCCGCAGGCTGGGGATAAACTTTGTGTAATATAACTCCTGAATAGGGATTGTGCAGGCTGTGTTATTCATAATTGGAGGAAAAGAAGTTTCATTGCCTTCCCCGATAAATAGGGCGATACAGAAAAAAGGTGAAGGATGTGCAGGCTGACAGCAGAAAGATTATTTCAGAGAACATAGTTGCCGACAGGTCAAAGCTAAAGATTATTTGTGTATTTTTGTACCGAATTTATTTCGGTAGGATACCTTATGAGGGGCAATACCGGGGGAAAAAGCGCAAAGCAATGAATATAACTGAACTGCAACAATCTTATGCTTCCCATCCCAATGTAGAGGGGGTGTGCAGGCTTCTGAAAGATAACTCTGTCCGTCACCTATATTGCGGAGGTTTATATGCCTCTGCCGCTTCTTTGTTTTCGTCTGTATTGGTTCAGCGGGCTACTTGTCCGCTCGTTTTCATTCTGGGTGATATGGAGGAAGCCGGTTATTTCTATCATGATTTGACGCAGATATTGGGGACGGAGCAGGTATTGTTTTTTCCTTCTTCATTCCGCCGCGCCATCAAGTACGGGCAGAAGGATGCGGCAAACGAAATTCTCCGTACAGAAGTGCTGAGTCGCCTGCAAAAAGGAGAAGAGGGGCTTTGCGTGGTAACCTATCCGGATGCGCTGGCCGAAAAGGTTGTCTCGCGTAAAGAACTTGGAGACAATACACTGAAACTGCATGCAGGCGAGAGGGTGGATATGAACTTCGTGACGGACGTATTGCGCAGCTACGGTTTCGAATATGTGGACTACGTCTACGAGCCGGGGCAGTATGCCGTTCGTGGCAGTATTATCGACGTCTTTTCCTTCTCTTCCGAATATCCCTTCCGTATAGACTTTTTCGGCGATGAGGTGGAAAGCGTCCGTACCTTCGAGGTGGAAACACAACTCTCGAAAGAGAAGAAAGAAAGCATCGTGATAGTTCCCGACTTGAGCCATAGCCTGGAAAAAAAGGGAAGCGGCGGCATGGTGTCGTTCCTCGATTTCCTTCCGTCGGACAGCTTGCTTGCCATGCGCGATTTTCTCTGGCTACGCGAACGCATCCAGACCGTGCACGACGAATCGCTTACCCCACAGGCCATCGCCGCCCGTGAGTCGGAGGAGAATGGAGCCATCACGCTGGAAGGCAAGCTGATTGATGGTGGCGAGTTCACCCTGCGCGCCCTCGATTTCCGCCGGATGGAGTTCGGCAACAAGCCCACCGGAACGCCGGATGCTACCATCTCGTTCCATACTACGGTACAGCCTATCTTCCATAAAAACTTCGACATGGTGGCGGAGAGTTTCCGCGAATACCTCTCCCGTCACTACACCATCTACATATGCAGCGACAGCCTGAAACAGACCGACCGCATCCGTGCCATCTTTGAGGACCGTGGAGACAACATATCCTTTACCGCCGTGGAACGGACACTGCACGAAGGCTTTGCCGACGACACTTTACGTATCTGTATTTTTACCGACCATCAGCTGTTCGACCGCTTTCACAAGTATAACTTGAAGAGCGACAAGGCACGCAGCGGCAAGGTGGCCTTGAGCCTGAAGGAGCTGAACCAATTCACCCCCGGCGACTATGTGGTGCATACCGACCACGGTGTGGGGCGTTTTGCCGGACTGGTACGTATCCCCAACGGTGACACCACGCAGGAGGTGATGAAGATTGTCTATCAGAACGAAGATGTGGTGTTTGTCTCCATCCACTCTCTGCACAAGGTTTCCAAGTACAAGGGAAAGGAGGGTGAAGCGCCCCGCCTCAACAAGCTCGGCACCGGAGCCTGGGAGAAGCTGAAAGACCGCACCAAGACGAAGATAAAGGATATTGCCCGCGACTTGATAAAACTCTACTCGCAACGCCGCGAGGAGAAAGGGTTCCAATACAGTTCCGACAGCTTCCTGCAACGGGAGTTGGAAGCCTCCTTCATTTATGAGGATACCCCCGACCAAAGCAAGGCTACTTCCGACGTGAAGGCCGACATGGAGAGTGCCCGTCCGATGGACCGCCTGGTGTGCGGTGACGTGGGCTTCGGCAAGACGGAGGTGGCTGTTCGTGCCGCTTTCAAGGCTGTGGCGGACAATAAGCAGGTGGCTGTACTGGTGCCCACTACCGTACTTGCCTATCAGCATTTCCAGACCTTCAAGGAGCGCTTGAAAGGCTTGCCTTGCCGGGTGGAGTATCTGAGTCGTGCCCGCACCGCTGCTCAGGCAAAGGCTGTAGTGAAAGGGCTTGCCGAAGGGGAAGTGAATATTCTTATCGGTACCCACCGTATCCTGGGAAAAGACGTTAAGTTCAAAGACCTTGGTTTGTTGATTATTGATGAGGAGCAGAAGTTCGGCGTCTCCGTCAAGGAGAAACTCCGCCAATTGAAGGTGAATGTGGATACGCTGACCATGACGGCTACACCCATTCCCCGTACCTTGCAGTTTTCGCTGATGGGTGCGCGCGACTTGAGCGTCATCCAGACACCGCCGCCTAACCGCTATCCCATCCAGACGGAAGTGCACACCTTCAACGAGGAAATCATTGCCGACGCCGTCAATTTTGAGATGAGCCGTAACGGGCAGGTATTCTTCGTGAATAACCGTATTTCCAATCTGTTTGAGTTGAAGGCCATGATAGAGCGGCACATTCCCGACTGCCGTGTCTGTATCGGACACGGACAGATGGAGCCTGCCGAACTGGAGAAGATAATCTTTGATTTCGTCAATTACGATTACGACGTGCTGCTTGCCACTACCATCATCGAAAGTGGCATCGACATACCCAATGCCAATACCATTATCATCAACCAGGCGCAGAACTTCGGCCTCAGTGACTTGCACCAGATGCGCGGACGTGTGGGGCGGAGCAATAAAAAAGCTTTCTGTTACCTGCTGGCACCGCCTTTGTCCTCCCTTACTCCCGAAGCAAAACGACGCCTGCAAGCCATCGAGAACTTCTCCGACCTGGGCAGTGGCATCCACATTGCCATGCAGGACCTTGACATCCGTGGCGCAGGCAATATGCTCGGTGCCGAACAGAGTGGTTTCATTGCCGACCTAGGCTACGAGACGTATCAAAAGATTCTCTCCGAAGCTGTGCACGAACTGAAGACCGACGAGTTTGCCGACCTTTATGCCGAAGAACTGAAAGCAGACGGAGGCGTCATCAGTGGCGAGCAGTTTGTGGACGAATGCCAGGTGGAAAGCGACCTCGAACTTCTGTTGCCTGCCGATTACGTGACTGGCAGCAGCGAGCGTATGTTGCTCTATCGCGAGTTGGACGGATTGACACTCGACAAGGATGTGGATGCTTTCCGTTCCCGCCTCGAAGACCGCTTCGGCCCGATTCCTCCCGAAACGGAAGAACTGCTGCGCATCGTTCCCTTGCGACGCCTGGCTGCCCGCCTCGGCGTGGAGAAAGTCTTTCTGAAAGGTGGGCGCATGTCCCTGTTCTTCGTCTCCAATCCGGACAGCCCGTACTATCAGAGCCAGGCTTTCGGTAAGGTCATTGCCTACATGATGAAGTACACCCGGCGTTGTGACCTGCGCGAACAGAACAACAAACGGAGTATGTTGGTGAAGGATGTCAAGACGGTAGAAGAAGCTGTCTGTGTGTTGCAGGAGGTAGTGGCAATGCAGGTGGAAGAGTAAACTGTTGCCACTCCTGCCACTAACGTCCGAACTGCAAGGCGAATCCCAAATTGAAGAAAGTGATGTTGTTTTTGAACCAGCTATGGTCTACTCCGTCATCATACCCGTCTGTGTTATAAAGTCGTGCATCGGGGTTGGCAAACCAGTCTGCTGTCAGGAAATCACAGCGAATCATGCCCGAGAGTTTACGGCTGATGCGGAACTCATAGCCTGCTGCGAAAGTTATTCCACAATATCCTTTATGGAAAAGGTGTCCGTTCCGTTCACCGCGTTTATATGTCCGTTCCTGATAGTTCATATACCCGATGCCGAACGAGAGGAACAGTCCTTGATTCCCGTTGCTCCACAAGGGCCGGTATGTGATGTTGGGGCGTATGCAGTGCAGATGTGCCTTATCCGGCAGGCGTGCCATGCGTAGATAGTCATATTGAAGTCCTGCGGCAAATAGGGGCGTGATGTAGTAGCGGCCTTCTGTCATCAGGTCATATCCCACCCGGTTGCCATTCTTGCTGAAGAAGTCGTTACGGTTTCCCTCTACATGAGGTAAGGATACACCGCCACCGAAGATGATACTGTAATTTTGCGGCAGGCATTCGCTTTGTGCCAGCAGACCTGTCGCTCCAATGGGGAGTAGGGATAGGCAGAGGAGGAGGAATCGTTTCATGCAGTTGCTGTGAGTTTCTTGGAAATATCGTATTTTTATCGTTTCCCGTATAGCTTGTCTATCAAATCCGTCCGTCCTATCCGGCGCAGTTCGTTTATGATGTTCCTGCGCTCTTCGGGTTTGTACCAGAAGAAGAATTGGCGTTGAGCCAGTTTCTCGCGCTGCGTTTTGGCACTGAATACCGGTTCCAGCGTATAAGGATGGAAGCCCGTGTACCATGCTTCGGTGGCAACGGTCATGGGAGTAGGGGTAAAGTCTTGCACTTGTTCCAGATGGAAGTCCAGTCGCTTGGTGATGACGGCAAGTTCTGCCATATCTTCCTCCTTGCATCCGGGATGGCTGCTGATGAAATAAGGAATAAGCTGCTGGCGTAGTCCTTCTTCATGGTTAATCCTGTCGAATATCTTCTTGAACTCACCGAACTGGCTGAACGGAGGCTTGCGCATGATGTTGAGCACGCGGTCTGACGTATGCTCCGGTGCTACCTTCAGGCGACCGCTGACATGGCGGGCAATGAGCTCGCGGGTATATTCCTGCGTACTTTTGTTAGTGTTCGGGTCCTTGCTCTGGTGCAGCAGCAGGTCATAGCGTACACCGCTGCCAATGAAGGACTTCTTGATGCCGGGCAGGGCATCTACGGCATGATAGATGTCGAGCAGCGGACGGTGGTCCGTATTCAGGTTGGGGCATACCTTGGGGTAGATGCACGACGGGCGTTTGCATTTCCTGCAGACGGCCTCATCCCGTCCCTTCATGCGGTACATATTGGCCGACGGGCCTCCCAAATCGCTCAAATAACCCTTGAAGTCTGGCAGCTCCGTGATGGCTTTCACCTCTTTCAGAATGCTCTCCTTGCTGCGGCTTACGATGAATTTGCCCTGGTGTGCGGAGATGGTGCAGAAGGCACATCCTCCGAAACATCCGCGATGCAGGTTGACGGAGAACTTTATCATGTCGTATGCCGGAATACGTTTTCCCTTGTATTTGGGATGGGGCAGGCGCGTGTATGGCAAGTCGAAAGAACGGTCGAGTTCAGCTTCCGTCAAAGGGGGATAGGGAGGATTGACTACTACCGTCAGCTTGCCGCTCTTTTGCAAGATGCGGGATGCTGTATATTTGTTGCTTTCCTCCTCGATATGACGGAAGTTGGCAGCTTCTTTCTTTTTATCTTTCAGACATTCTTCATGGGAAAAGAGGGTGATATCCCCTTCTTGTACCACTACTTCCTTGTCAAGGTAAACCATTTGGGGAATATCGGCGATGAGCTTTTTGAAGCTTGGGGCGTCCATCTGTGTCTGTTGGCGTTTCAGCCTTTCCGCAAGTTCCACCACCGGTTTCTCTCCCATACCGTAGATGAGTGAGTCGGCTCCGCTGTCGAGGAGGATGCTGGGGCGTACACGGTCCTGCCAATAGTCATAGTGCGTCAGGCGGCGCATGCTTGCCTCGATGCCGCCCAGTACGACGGGGACATCGGGGAATAGCTTCTTTAATATCTGGGTATATACAATGGAAGGGTACTCCGGACGCATATCCGGACGTGCATCCGGGGTATAGGCGTCATCACTGCGCAAGCGTTTGTTGGCAGTATATTTGTTGACCATCGAATCCATACAGCCGGGACTGATGCCGAAGAACAGACGGGGACGTCCCAGTTTTTTGAAGTCGCGCAAGTCGTCGCGCCAGTTGGGTTGGGGGATGATGGCTACGCGCAATCCTTCTGCTTCGAGGATGCGGCCTATGACGGCGGCTCCAAAAGAAGGGTGATCCACGTAGGCGTCACCGCTGAAAAGTATTACATCCAATTCGTCCCAACCACGCAGTTCCACTTCTTTCTTGGTAGTAGGAAGCCAGTCTGTAAGGCGATATTCTTTCATTTGCACATTAAAAACTGTAATGTCATCCGTTCTCCGTCGTAAATCTCACGGAAGCCTATCTGCTGCTCGGAAAGATACTCTTTCATGTCATTGAAGGCAGCAGCGTCGTCCATGATGATTTCCAGCTTCTCGCCTTTTCCGGCCTCGCACATGGCTTTGATGGCAGGGATTAAAGGGCTGTAATGCTGTTGTCCGCAGGTGTCGATGGTTTTCATTTATTCTTCTTCTATGGTGTCTTGTTGGGAAAGCCATTGCAGATAGAGCTTGATGAGCTGTTGTAGTCCGAAGGCCTTCATGTTGTTGTGATAGATAACGTCGATACAGAGGTCGAGCAGGTCTTTGCTGTCTTCCTCTTGCGCGGCGATGAGGGAGCGGATGTTCAGTTTCAACTTGTCGAGCACGGTTTCGTCCACAATACCGTTGCTGTCGATGAGATGGCGGAAGAGGCCGTATTTCTCGATGGTGGCAAGATTCTCTTCAGAAACTTCTAAACTACGGGTTCCGCTGGGGTTGGCTTGTATAGTGTACATGATGTTTAATGTTTAGTGGTTGATGTTTAATGATTAATGGAAGCAAAGATAGTTTTTTCACTACAGATTACACAGATTTTCACAGATTATTTATAGGGATTGCTATTTTGTCTGTGTTAATCTGTGTAATCTGTGGTGAGAAAGCGGAGTATGGATGCCATAATTACATTTCTGGATGTTTCTTCCCGGATGCTTTCAAAAGGGAATCCCATGACAAAAGTGCGATAATCACTGCCTTGATAGGCTACGGCGGCGGGTGTGTTGCCGATGGCATAGGTCATGACTGGAAAAGCGGGAGACATGGGCAGGATGCAATCAGGGGAAGTGACCGGATAGCTTTGCTCATTCGGCAGGCGGGGAAGGGTGAAGGTATGCCCCAGTCCCCGGACAGCGATTTTGTCCCCGTCTGTTTTCAGAGAGTTGCCATGCCGGTACTTCAAGATATTCTGAATAAATTCTTTATTGCCCTGCGAGCTGTCCATATCGCTGCCTACATAGGCACCGCTGACCAGGAGATGACCTCCCGACTGGCAATAGGAAGTCAGTATGCGCTGCATGGGCGAGGAGAATGTTTTGTAGTAGGTATTGCGTGCCGGATTGCTGGAATTGTCTTCTTTCTCAAGTCCGAGGATATAGTCCACTATCGGATAATCCTCTAATGAGAGGATGCCCTTTTCCACAGCCTCGTCGCTGCATGAGACGAAGCTGTAATTTCCGGCTGCCTGGATGGCTTTGCCATGTACGAAGGGGTAATCGAAAGTGTTTCCGATGATTTTCATGCCTTCGTATTCGTCACTGCTCTCTCCCAGACGTCGTCCTGCTTCCTTCCGGCTAAAATTCTGCTGGGCGCCGCAGAGGGAGATGTCATAGAGATAGGGTACGCCGGGATCTTGTGACAAGTCGAAGCCTGCCGCATCGGGGGTGTCTATAACGGCAGGCCCGCTGATGCGGTCGAATCCGTTGACGATAAGTATCTGTCCTTTTTCACGCTTTGCCTTGTAGGCGGCAAGAATTTCCGAAGGGAAGCTTTCGCCACCCCGGTTTACGGCGGTTACTTTAAAGGAATAGACGATGCCCGGTTCTATTTTTACGGTGTGGGATGAGGAGCTGACGCGTACGCCATTGTCAAATCCTCCACGACCGATACGTGTATATACAATGTATTCACGTGGTTTGGCAGTCGGCTCCAACGGGTCTTCCTCTCCTTGCCAGGAAAGCTCTAAAGTATTCTTCTTTTGACCGAAGCGGATGGCAAAGTGGCTGACGGGAAGGGGTTGGACAACGTAGTCTCTGCCGTGCTGGCTGCATATGTATTGCAGAATGGCTTTATAGAGCGCACGCCCGACGGTGAACTTGAAGTTAGGGTCATGTCCCAAGCGCATATCTGCGAAGTTCTGGTGCGACAACAGTTCTACGATGGTGGAAGGGACGGCGGGCAGGCGTGTTTCACTGTAGTTGCGGTTCCATAGGCTGCGGCGTGTCCAGTCTACGTTGAAGGTAGAGCGGATATCACGCTGCAACTGCGTTAGCAGAATGTCCGAAAGGTCACGGGAGGCATGGCGGTCTGTACCGGCATGCAGTCGGCCGTTGTTGAAGTTGGTGGTATAAATGCCGAGAGTGCCTATAATCTCATCTTCCTTACTGAAACCGGCATCGCTATGCAGGGCCATACTCATTTCAAAGGGGATGCCCAAACCTTCTTCCGTCGGGTTGAATAGTGATTTTCCTGCAAGGTAATTCACTGTACGGGAACGTACGTTGATGTCGTCGTTCATATCATTCTTTCCCTCATAGCCTCCATAGACGGGATAGGGCATGCCTGCCCATTGGGCAAAGTAGCGTGCGCCTTCCAGGTATCTGGGCAAGCCGCTGGTTTGTCCTCCGCGGGCAATGTTGCCCATGCCTCCTCCAAAGCGGACGGCATCGGCACAGACCACGCCTTTCTCTTTGCTTTCGTTGCTCAATACCACCATGCCATAGTCATTCCGGCCTTTGTCGAAAGTGAATGTGCCGAGGTACACCCATGTGCCGCCTCCTATTTGCTGGTTCACCTTGAACTCCGTGACGCCTCCATTGTGAAATACAAGATATTTGGCATCGCTTACGCTGCCCGGCAGTGTTTGGTAAGATACGTATACAGCATATTCTCCCGTTTCCGGAATATCGGGTACCCATTCGGCAAAAGCCTTGTCTTTCTTCTTTTCAGTTTTGGCAAAGCGTGCCGTGCCGGAGAGGAAAGGATTTTCATTGTCCTGATAGATTCGTTTCCGTTGGGCAAATCCGGGTCGGAAGGTCTGTTCCCAACGTGCTTTCCGGCTTTTCACGTCCAGATAAAGGGAACCTTGTCCTCCATGTCCGCTCAGGCTACCGTCATTGTCTACGATGACTTCCTGCTTCTGCGTGTCCCTTTCGCGGGGAGTGAATACATTGGCTCCTGCATTCTCTAGCATGGGCAGGAGGTAGGGCAGGATGAAGGATTGGGTGAACTGGTCTTCTGTAGTGCAGAACAGCCTCGGGCGTTGCCATCCCCATTTGTCCTTGTCATTGATATAATATTTCCCGTGGCTTTGCCAAAGGGCGATGTGGCGTCCTTCCAGTCCGCGGGTGATGTCGTAGGGGCGCGAGGTACGGGTTACCCAGGGGGTACCTTTGTATTCCAGGTGGCTGAACAGACGTGCCTTGTCTTTCTTCCCTTTCCGGTAGAGGTTGGGGATAAGCTCTTCGATGCTCTTCCCGTCAGCAAAGACGGTGAGGTCGAAATAGTTCACCGGTCCTGGCAGGATTTGTCCCAGATGGCGGTAAATGGCATCAACGGTTTCAGGCCGTAGAGGCTGGTAGGCAAAGCGCTCGTTTGTATAGACAAGCAATTTCTTCTTCCGGAAGTCAATGCGGAAACTATCCAGCTTGCAGGTACCGATGTTGGCCGTATGGGTGGTGTATTCCCTAAAGAATGTCTGGAGGCGTTCTTCCACATTCTGCTCTAGTTCTTGTGCCGGAAGGAGGAATCCACACAAGAGCCATATGCCGGTTAGGATAAGTTTTTTCATACTGATGAAATATTGAAGTTGCCAATATCTGCTTTTACCAGACGGTGGTGCGTGCAAAAGTACATAAAAGAAAGCTTCACTGATGAGCGGGTTACTTTCTTTTTATTATTTTGCAGACATATAAGTAAGTCTTAAGAATTAAAAAGCATTAATCGGCAATCTTTTTCAGTTCTGTCAGTTCCGTAACTTTGTCCGGATAGAGGATGGCGTTGTGCGCAGCCATTTGAGCTGCTTTCTTATGGATTGGGTCCATTCCTTCGGGAGAATATGGGTTTTCTGTTACATTCTGATGGGTCAATGCCTCAAACCATGTGCAGGCAGCTGTATATCTGCCTATGGTTAAGTCAAGGTGGTATCCGTCCCTATTCATATGGTCGCCGATAAAGGAGGTACGTGCATTTTGTATGGCGGTTCCCGAAGGGATAATTTTCTTGATACCCACCAGGTTGGCGGCTTTCTTTACTGCATCCACAATGCTGGTGTACATTTTCATTTGGTTCTGGTCATAGTTTTTGAATCCGGTGTGGTTGGCATTGGTAGCATAAGCCCATGTCTGGTGCATCATTAATACGGTTTCCTTTCCAATTCGTTCCCTGATATAGTTAACCAATTCAGGTAGGGAAGCTTTGTAGCTGTCATAGATACCAGACAAAGGGCTGGCCTGCTGAACACTGATATAGTCCCATTTCTCATCGGCCAGTGCTTTCTCAATAGTCATTGACCGGGTTTCTGTTTTTTCCCCGTCTTTCTCTACTTTGCGATAGGCATAGGCCGGAGCGTTGTTGCGTATGTTTTGCACGTGCCGTTCCAGTGAACATCCTCCGATAAACATATTGCCGATAATCATGGTGATACCTTCAGCTTCTCCCAGTTCGTGCAAATATTGCTCTACTGCATCTTGTGAAAAGCTGTTGCCTATTGCCAATACTTTGATGGTGTCGTTATTGGCATGGCATCCATTTGCAAACAATGTAAATGGCGTGAGTAGGAATAAAATGACAAGGATGTTGATAGCATACTTTTTCATAATGGTGTTTGTTTTTAAGTTTTGTCGTTTCGATAAATAAGTAACAAAATTATTTGATTGTTTTTATATCTGCAAATATTCCTTGGGAATATAAGAAGGCTGAGACATGAAAAAATGAGATGCATTGCCGGAGCAATACATCTCATCCTATTGTTAATATTTTATCCGTTTATAGCGGAATGTATTCCACAAAGGCTTCCATCGCCTCATAGGAAGCAAGTCCGAGGCTGTCATACAAGGCAGCTGTTCCGCGGTTACGGTCCTCGCTGCGTTGCCAGAACAGACGTTCGTCATTGCCCAGGAACGGTGCGCTTTCCATCTGCGATTGATGCTTCAGGATAGAGTTACGCTTGGCACGCAGTTCTTCCGGGCTGATGGGCACAGCCATCTCGATGTTTTCGATTTCCCATTCGGCCCATGCACCGCGGTACATCCAGATGCGGCATTCCTTCAACCATTTGGCACCTTCTTCTTTTTCCAAGTCAATGGCGGCAAATACGGCGTCCGTACAAACACGGTGTGTGCCGTGCGGGTCGGCCAGGTCGCCGGCAACGAAAATCTGATGGGGTTTCACTTCACGCAATAGGTTGCGTACAATTTCCACGTCTGCTTCGCTGATAGGATTCTTCTGTATCTTGCCCGTTTCGTAGAATGGCAGGTCAAGGAAATGACAGTGATCCAGAGGGATATTATTGTATGTACATGCAGTGCGTGCCTCGCCACGGCGAATCAGTCCCTTGATGGTCAAGATGTCGCGTGTATCCATGTCACCGTCTTTCTTCTCCTTCAAGTATTTACGGATTTCAGTATATTTGTCATTGATGACCTGGTCTTCGCTGTTGTTGAAGATTTGGTTGAACCCGTTGATGAAGTGCAGGAAGCGGATAACTTCTTCATCGCCTACGGCAATGTTACCGGAAGTTTCGTAAGCCACATGCACGTCATGTTTCTGCTCTACCAGACGACGGATGGTGCCTCCCATGGAGATAACGTCATCATCGGGATGCGGAGAGAATACGACCACGCGTTTGGGATAGGGCTTTGCACGTTCAGGGCGATAGGTGTCGTCTGCGTTCGGCTTGCCGCCCGGCCATCCGGTGATGGTATGCTGCAGGTCATTGAATATCTTGATGTTCACGTTATAGGCTGAGCCGAACAATGCCAGCAGTTCACTCAAACCGTTTTCATTGTAGTCCTTGTTGGTCAGCTTCAGAATGGGTTTTCCGGTGAGTTGGCATAGCCAGACGATGGCGCTGCGGATGAGCTTGTCGTTCCATTCGCAGGAAGTTACCAGCCAGGGGCGTTGGATACGTGTCAAGTTGGCGGCGGCAGACAAGTCGATAGCTACATGTGCATTGTTGTGGGTCTGTAGATAAGATGCAGGGATAGTATCTGTTACCGGACCTTCAACGCATTCTTTCACCTTTTGTGCTTTCTCCTCACCCCATGCCAGTAGATATATTTTCTTTGCCGAGAGGATGGTGGCTACTCCCATGGTGATGGAGCTGATGGGGGTATTTTCAATGCTACCGAACATTTTGGAAGCTTCATTGCGGGAATCGCTGTCCAGCAATATCAGACGGGTGGTAGAGTTCTGGCGTGAACCCGGTTCGTTGAAACCGATGTTACCTACACGACCAATGCCCAGCAAAGCGATATCTAAGCCACCGAAACTTTCAATGCGCTGCTCGTAAAGACGGCAATATTCAAAGATGGCGTCTTTGGCGATGGTGCTGTCGGGGGTGAAAACATTCTGTTTGTCAATGTCCACATGGTCTATCAGCATTTCCTTCAATGCGTTGAAGTTGCTGTTGATGGCATTGGGAGCTAATGGATAATATTCGTAGAGGTTGAATATGACTACGTTGCGGAAACTTAATCCCTCTTCCTGGTGCATACGTACCAAGTCTGCATATACATTGCGCGGAGAGTTACCGCCTGCCAGTGCCAAGACACAGAAACGTCCCGCCTTTTGCTTGTCACGGATTAACTGTGCAATGTCAAGGGCAATCTGGTTGGCGCCTTCTTCCGCAGACTCATAAATATCTGTCGGGATTTTTTCCAGTCGGGTCAATACCGACCGTTCAAATGCATTCTCAGGTCTATAGTACCTGGGGGAGACTCTGTTGAGAGTGATTTGAGAGCTTAGATTGGTTTTCATAAAATTTATTATTAATAAATGATTAAGTATTGAACTGTTCTTTCAATCAACAAATATACGAAAAACAATGTTCATCCGCATATTGCTGAAGATTAATTAAGAAATACTGGTCGTCCCATATCTCATATGGGTTTTGACGGTTGTACGGAAAGTGTCTTCGGTCATTCCATAAAGTCACGGCCAACCGCCACCGTGAGTATGGATTTTACGTTGGGTCAACATAGGATTTAGGGGTTAGAATTATTAAATTAATCATGTTGTCGCTTTGACATTGTTTCGAAGGACAAAAATAGGTACTTTTTGGAGAAGATGTACTCCTTCTTTTGGGTATTTTCATTAAATACTCTAAAAAAGAGGATTTGGTGCATTTTGTATAATGTCTCGTTCGTTTGGGGTATAAGTGAGGATAATCATATAAAAATAGACCATTCATCGCACTTTTTGTCGTTTGGGTTTGTTATATTTGTGTGTGTTTATAAACTCTAAAATATCAATGTATGAAAAGCTGGAAAGTAGAAGCAGCCATCATAGCCGTGGGGCTGCTTTTGTTGGGAATCATGGTAAAAGGCGGTATCAACAATTTTGTGAATAAGGACCGTGTGGTCAGTGTGAAAGGGCTGGCCGAAATGGAAGTGCCTGCCGACAAGGTAGTCTGGCCTCTTGTCTACAAAGACATAGGTAATGACCCTGCACTGCTTTATGCCAATATGGAGAAGAAAAACGCTGCCGTCGTGAGTTTCCTTGAAAACAACGGTATTGAGAAGGAGGAAATCAGTATTGCACCGCCCGAAGTGATTGACATGCAGGCCGAACGTTACGTTGACCGCAACGTGGCCTATCGTTATAATGCCACGTCTGTCATCACTGTCACTTCCAAGAATGTGGATAGGGTGCGTAAGCTCATGTCGGGGCAGGCTGAACTCTTGAAGCAGGGTATTGCCATCACGGGAGGGGATTATAAATATAATGTGTCTTATGAATTCACCGGTCTCAACGAAGTGAAGCCCAGAATGATAGAGGAGGCCACGAAGAACGCTCGTGCTGCAGCCGAGAAGTTTGCCAAGGATTCGGACAGTGAACTGGGGAAAATCCGCAATGCCTCGCAAGGGCAGTTCTCCATAAGTGACCGCGATGCCTATACTCCTTATATAAAAAGCGTACGTGTAGTGACTACTGTGAACTATTATTTGAAGAAATAACGAACTCGTCCGCATCTTTCCAAGCGGGAAACTTTAGCCTGAACTCCTGCAGGGAGGAAAGGTTGAGGGAGGCGGTGGCAATCGCCTCTTCGTTGTCGGGCACAGTGGCAAGCACTTCCCCCTTCGGAGAGTAGACCACACTGCCGCCGCTGTGTGGAATGTCTCTGCCGTCCTTGCCGATACGGTTGACACCGCAGACATAACTGATGTTTTCCAGCGCGCGCGCTTGCAGCAGGATGTCCCAGACTTTCCGGCGGGGAATGGGCCAGTTGGCGACGTAAATCAGGAGGTCGTATTCATTGCTCGTATTGCGGCTCCAGACCGGGAAACGAAGGTCATAGCATACAAGCAGCAGTATATTCCAGCCGCGATATCGGATGATGGGACGCCGGTTGCCGGGGGTGAAATGTTCTGTCTCGTGCCCCATCCGGAAGAGGTGGCGTTTGTCGTAATAGTAAGCATTGCCTTCGGGCGTAAGGAAGAATGCGCGGTTGTAGTAGGATGGCTTTCCGCCTTCCGAGGCTGTTTCGCAGGCAATATAGCTGCCGGCAAGAGCAAGCCGGTACTCTTCGGACCATTGGCGCAGTGTTGCGATGGTTTCTCCCGTTGTGGGTTCGGCCAAGCTGGCGGTGTCCATACTAAAGCCGGTGGAGAATGTTTCCGGTAAAACAACAATCTCCGTTGTTCCACGAAGAGTTTCTAACTTCTCGCGGAGACGACGGAGATTTTCTTGTTTATTTTCCCAGACGATGTCTGTTTGCAAGATGCTTATTCGCATGGCATTAATGCTTAATACCTGATTAGATATTTCCTAAATCAAAATTTTCGGGATTTTTTCCTTTAAAGTTCTTGAAGTACAGTTTTATCTCGCGCATATCCTTTTCGATGTCTCCGGTAGGCATGACAGCCTTGGTAGAGGAGATGGTCTTGGAAGGATAATCAATCCCGATAAGCATGATGGGCACTTGTGCTTTAAGTGCTATGTAATAAAAACCTTTCTTCCAGTTGGGATTGGCTTTACGGGTTCCTTCCGGTGTAATAGCCAGGTGGAAATGCTTGCTGTTTGCAAACTTTTCGGTCATTTGGTCCACTAAGGAAGATTTACGTCCCCGGTTCACCGGAATGCCGCCAACGGCTTTGAATATCAGTCCCAGAGGAAAAAAGAACCATTCCTTTTTCATCATGAAACTGGTCTTGCGGCCGATGGCACCATAAAACAATTTACCGATAAATAAGTCCCAATTGGAAGTATGGGGTGCCGCACAAATTACACATTTGTCGTAGTCGGGCACCGTCACGTTTGTCTTCCAGCCCAGCAGGCGATAATAAATGAAGCTATAAAAGGCTTTCTTCATCTTATTTCAGTTTGCCCATTGCGTCAATAATTTCGTCTACTTTTGCATTGAAGTCAGCACGAAGTTTTTTGTAGAAACCTTTTACATTTCCTGGCTCGGTGTGGCTGATGCGGCTTATGAATTCATCTTGCATTTTCAGAATTTCAGCCATCAGTTCATCGGCTTTTTGTTTGTCTGTTCCAGGCACATATAAGCTGTTTACAAGACACTCTGTGAACAATTCACCTGCAATATAGTTTATATTCTTCTTTAGTTC
The DNA here is from genome assembly GCF_003603065.1 of Bacteroides sp. AF20-13LB. Lineage (NCBI taxonomy): Bacteria > Pseudomonadati > Bacteroidota > Bacteroidia > Bacteroidales > Bacteroidaceae > Bacteroides > Bacteroides sp. AF20-13LB. The sequence continues at coordinate 93,486 of NZ_QTMH01000013.1, read as the reverse complement.
TTTTCTACTTGCCATAATCTTTACGTTTAAAATGAATAATCTGAATTATTTTCGGTAAAGATAATGTTTTTCTTTGTTAGTGTAGAGCAAAAAAGGGTTTTTATGTGTTTTTAATTTAGTAGTTTTGTGGAATTATTCCACAAACTGTGGACACATTCCACAGGGAAAAATGGAGGATGCCACCATGAATAAAGAACTGCCGTCTGCTTTTCTGCTTGATATATAGTTTGTTAGACGTAATGGATGAGATGGTGATAGATTGGCATCGGATTTGCTTTAATAGAAAGAAACAGGGTTAAATTTAATATACAAACAAGCATGAGACAGTTTTTTACGAAAAAAGAATTGAAACTAAAGAAGAAGAGGTTGCTGATGATGGTTGCCTGCATGGCGGTATTGTTGGCAGGTTACGTTATTCTGACTTGGCCTAAGAAGGTGGAATCGGAAGCTCCTACCGTGATTGTGGAATCTGCGGAAAAAGGAGATGTGGAGATATATGGCGAGTACGTGGGACGTATTCGCGCTCAGCAGTTTGTAGAGGTACGTGCGCGTGTGGAAGGGTATTTGGAGAATATGCTTTTCGCAGAAGGAACATATGTCACCAAGAACCAGGTACTTTTTGTGATAAACCAGGACCAGTATAGGGCAAAGGCTGACAAAGCTCGTGCACAGTTAAAGAAGGATGAAGCGCAGGCATTGAAGGCAAAGCGCGATTTGGAGCGTATCCGCCCCCTCTATGCGCAGAACGCTGCCAGCCAGCTGGATTTGGACAATGCCCAGGCTGCTTACGAGACTGCAGAAGCCTCAGTAGCGATGAGCCAGGCCGATTTGGACCAGGCTGAATTGGAATTGGGATATACGTTGGTCCGTTCTCCGCTATCGGGACATATCAGTGAAAGAAATGTGGATTTGGGAACATTGGTCGGACCGGGAGGCAAGTCCTTGCTGGCTACGGTTGTGAAAAGTGATACGGTTCTGGTAGATTTCAGCATGACGGCATTGGATTACCTGAAAAGCAAGGAACGGAATATCGATATAGGGCGTCAGGACTCTACACGTTCCTGGCAGCCGAACATTACGATTACTTTGGCGGATAATACCGTCTATCCTTATAAGGGCTATGTGGATTTTGCCGAACCTCAGGTGGACCCTCAGACCGGAACATTCTCCGTGCGTGCCGAAATGCCGAACCCTAACAAAGTGTTGTTACCGGGGCAGTTTACAAAGGTTAAGCTATTGCTGGATGTACGTGAGGGTGCTGTCGCCGTTCCTCAAAAGGCGGTTACCATTGAGAAAGGTGGTGCATATATTTTTGTGATGCGCCGGGACTCTACGGTTGAAAAGCGTTTCATTGAACTGGGACCTGAATTTGGCAACAATTGGGTGGTTGAGCGTGGTCTGGTTGCCGGAGAACAAATTGTGACTGAAGGTTTCCACAAGCTGACTCCGGGTATGAAAGTACGTGCCCAGGCTGCCGTTCCTAAAAAGGAGGAAGAGCAGACGAGTGATTCTCTGAACAAGCAGGTTGTTTCCGAAACGAAGCAGACTACTCCGGCTGAGAATAAATCAAAGGACAACAACCCTTCAAAGTAATGATGTTATGAAAGTAAGTTTCTTTATAGACCGCCCGGTATTCTCGGCGGTGATATCGATTGTGATTGTAATTGTCGGTATCATTGGCCTGACCATGCTGCCGGTAGACCAATATCCGCAGATAACGCCTCCCGTAGTGAAAATCAGTGCTTCCTATCCGGGAGCCAGTGCATTGACTGTTTCGCAGGCGGTGGCAACCCCTATCGAGCAAGAGATAAACGGTACTCCCGGTATGCTGTACATGGAGTCCAACAGTTCTAATTCCGGAGGATTTTCAGCTACGGTCACTTTCGACGTGTCTGCCGACCCGGATTTGGCTGCCGTAGAAATACAGAACCGTGTGAAACTGGCGGAGAGCCGTTTGCCAGCCGAAGTGATTCAGAACGGTATTTCTGTGGAAAAGCAGGCTCCCAGCCAATTGATGACTATCTGTCTGACTTCCAGTGACCCGAAGTTCGACGAAATTTATTTGAGTAACTTTGCTACTATCAATGTACTCGACTTGTTGCGCCGTATCCCCGGTGTGGGACGTGTTTCCAACATCGGTAGCCGCTACTATGCCATGCAGATATGGGCGTTGCCCGACAAACTTGCCAACTTCGGACTGACGGTGCAGGATTTGCAGAATGCCCTGAAGGACCAGAACCGTGAGTCTGCTGCGGGTGTTTTGGGACAACAGCCGGTGAAGGGACTCGACATTACTATCCCTATCACTACCCAGGGACGCTTAAGTTCGGCAAAGCAGTTTGAGGACATTGTGGTCCGTGCCAATGCCAACGGTTCCATTATCCGTCTGCGCGATGTGGCGCGTGTTTCATTGGAAGCATCTTCATATAGCACGGAGAGTGGCATCAACGGTGAGAATGCTGCCGTTCTCGGTATCTATATGCTTCCCGGGGCCAATGCAATGGAAGTTGCAAAGAGCGTAAAGGCTGCTATGGAGGAAATCAGTGCAAATTTCCCTGAGGGGATGAGTTATGAGATTCCCTTCGACATGACGACTTATATTTCCGAATCCATTCACGAAGTGTACAAGACGTTGTTCGAAGCGCTGATTCTGGTGGTGCTGGTTGTATTTCTATCCTTGCAAAGTTGGCGTGCGACGGTGATACCGATTGTTGCGGTACCTATTTCCCTGATTGGTACCTTCGGTTTCATGCTTATTTTCGGTTTCTCTCTGAACATACTGACTTTGCTTGGATTGATTCTCGCCATCGGTATTGTGGTGGATGATGCCATTGTGGTGGTGGAGAATGTAGAACATCTTATGGAGACGGAGAAATTGAGCCCGTATGAAGCTACCAAAAAGGCGATGAACGGATTGGCAAGTGCCTTGATTGCCACATCGTTGGTGCTCTGTGCCGTGTTTGTGCCGGTAAGTTTCTTGAGCGGAATCACCGGACAGTTATACCGTCAGTTTACCATTACTATCGCCGTTTCCGTATTGCTTTCTACGGTAGTGGCCCTGACGCTTAGTCCCGTCATGTGTTCGCTCATATTGAAGCCCGACAGTGGAAAGAAAAAGAACATAGTTTTCCGCAAAATCAATGAATGGCTGAACTTGGGCAATCACAAATACGTGGCTGTCATTAACCGGGTCATCAGGAATCCCCGCCGCTTGATGAGTGCGTTCGGCCTGGTACTGGTTGCCATTTTCATTATCCACCGGTTGGTGCCTACCAGCTTCCTGCCGGTAGAAGACCAGGGCTATTTTAAGATAGAGTTGGAGTTGCCGGAAGGTGCTACTTTGGAGCGAACCCGTGTGGTGACCGACCGTGCCGTGCAATACTTGGAGAAGAATCCCTATGTGGCCTATGTGCAGAACGTGACGGGTAGCAGCCCCCGTGTGGGTAGCAACCAGGCACGCAGTGAGCTGACGGTTATTCTGAAACCGTGGGAAGAGCGTAAGGGGATTTCCATCGATAAGATAATGGAGAATGTGGAGAAGGATTTGAAGGAATATCCCGAATGCAAGGTCTATCTTTCCACGCCTCCGGTCATTCCGGGATTGGGTACCTCGGGAGGTTTCGAAATGCAGCTTGAGGCGCGTGGAGAGGCGACGTTTGACAACTTGGTGCAGGCGGCAGATACGCTGATGTATTATGCCCAGAAGCATAAGGAGCTGACGGGGCTTTCATCATCCTTGCAGTCTGAAATACCGCAACTTTATTTTGATGTGGACCGTGATAAGGTGAAAATGCTGGGTGTGCCCCTGGCGGATGTATTCTCTACCATGAAGGCCTATACCGGTTCAGTATATGTGAATGACTTCAATATGTTCAACCGTATATATAAGGTGTATATCCAGGCCGAGGCTCCTTATCGTGAGCATAAGGACAATATCAACTTGTTCTTTGTAAAGGCAAAAGACGGAGTGATGGTGCCGCTTACTTCCTTGGGAAATGCCTCTTATACCACCGGTCCGGGCAGTATCAAGCGTTTCAATATGTTTACCACTGCCGTCATCCGCGGTTCTGCGGCACAAGGCTACAGTTCCGGCCAGGCAATGGAGATTATGGAGCAGATTGCACGTAACCACTTGCCGGACAATATCGGTCTGGAGTGGAGTGGCCTTTCCTATCAGGAAAAGAAGGCGGGAGGACAGACGGGTCTTGTGCTTACGCTGGTATTCCTTTTCGTATTCCTCTTTTTGGCTGCGCAATATGAAAGTTGGACGGTGCCTATCGCTGTATTGCTTTCACTGCCGGTTGCCGCTTTGGGTGCCTATCTGGGCGTTGTGATATGCGGATTGGAGAATGATATTTATTTCCAGATCGGCTTGGTGATGCTGGTGGGGCTTGCGGCAAAGAATGCCATTTTGATTGTGGAGTTTGCCAAGGTGCAGGTTGACAAGGGAGGAGACTTGATACAGTCTGCCATCCATGCTGCCCAACTCCGTTTCCGGCCTATCCTGATGACTTCCCTCGCCTTTGTATTGGGAATGCTTCCTATGGTGTTGGCAAGCGGACCGGGCTCGGCGAGCCGTCAGGCCATCGGTACGGGTGTTTTCTTCGGAATGATATTTGCCATTGTATTCGGTATTGTGCTTGTACCGTTCTTCTTTGTCCTGGTATACAAGACAAAAGCCAAAGTGCAGCATAAGATTAAGAAAGACTGATTTTAAAGACAACGTTTATGAAAAGAAAGAACATATATATTATTTTGTTGCTGAGTATGTTTGCCCTTACCTCATGCAAGGTGGGCAAGAGCTATGTGCGTCCGGAGATGGCATTGCCGGATAGCCTGGCACAGCAGCAGGATAGCATGAGCATAGCCGATGAACAGTGGCAGGCAGTTTATACGGACAGCACGCTGCGTGCTTTGATAGACCGTGCTCTGGAATATAACAAAGACATGCTGATTGCAGCTTCCCGTGTCAAGGAGATGGCTGCCCAAAAACGTATCAGTGTTGCCAACCTTCTGCCGCAGCTCACCGGAAAGGTGGAGGCTGAGCGCGAGGTGGAGAATTACGGTGGTCATAGCCGTGATGTAGGCAATACTTACGAAGCCAAGGCGTTGCTCTCTTGGGAACTGGACCTTTGGGGAAACTTGAGATGGAAAAAAGTGGCTGCTGTGGCCGAATATTTGCAAAGTGTGGAGGCGCAGCGTGCGTTGCGCATGACCATCGTTGCCGAAGTGGCGCAGGCTTATTATGAGCTGGTAGCCCTTGATACGGAACTGGAGATTGTGCGCCAGACACAAAAGGCGCGTGAAGAGGGAGTGCGCTTGGCGCGTATCCGTTTTGAAGGAGGGCTGACCTCGGAGACCTCTTATCAACAGGCTCAAGTGGAGTTGGCTCGTACGGCTACTCTTGTTCCGGATTTGGAACGCCGTATCTCTCTGAAAGAAAATGATATATCCTTCCTTGTGGGGGAATTCCCTACCCGTATCAAGCGTGTCAATTTTCTGCAGGAACTGGATGTGCCGGAGTCCTTACCGGTAGGTCTGCCTTCCGATTTGTTGGAACGTCGCCCCGATGTCCGTGTGGCGGAGCAGCAGTTGAGGGCTGAACATGCCAGAGTGAAAGTTGCTTATACCAATATGTTCCCCCGTTTGGCCCTGACCGGACAATTTGGATTGGAAAGTGATGTGTTATCCAATTTCCTGGAATCTCCCTATTCCTTATTGAATGGGGCAGTCTTGGCACCACTTTTCGGTTGGGGAAAGAACCGTGCTGCATTGAATGCACAGAAGGCTTCTTTTGAAGCCGAAGTGCATAGCTATGAAAAGACAGTGCTGAATGCTTTTAAGGAAGCGAAGAATGCCATTGTAGATTTCAATAAGATAAAGGAGGTCTACCAACTGCGTGCCAAACTTGAACGTTCTGCCAAGGGATATGTGGATTTGGCACAGTTGCAATACATCAACGGCGTCATCAATTATATGGATGTGCTCGATGCCCAGCGTGGTTATTTCGATGCCCAAATAGGGGTGAGCAATGCCATCCGCGACGAACTTATTGCCATGGTAAATGTCTATAAGGCATTGGGGGGTGGCTGGCAAACCGAATGACGTGTGATTAAAGAAGACAGCAAGGGCGTGTATGTACCGAAATATTTGATGGTATATACACGCCCTTGTTCTATAATTGGCTTATTTCATCTAGGATTCTGTATTTAGAGTCTCCTTGTTTTCTTTCTTTTCCTTTGCCTTTTCTACTTCAAGAGCTACGTTTACAGCATTCATGCCTTTAAGGCCACGTTCGAGGTCGAACGTCACAATATTGTTTTCTGCTATATCTGTCAGCACATTGTTAATGTGGAAAAAGTATTTTTCGACCCCGGATAAGTCCTTGATGAAGCCGAAGCCTTTCGATTCATTGAAAAACTCGATACGTCCTCTGCGGATGACCGGTTCTTCCTTGTCTTTTTTGGGAGTTGATATGACGATTTCTTCCAGCTTTATTTCTTCTTTGGGAGTGTTTTCTGCCGGAGGAGTAGAGGTTATCATGCCGTTTTCGTCAACATAGGCAATCATATCTTCAAAGCTATTGGCTTTGTTGGATAGTTTTTTTTCTTCTTTCTTTTTTTGTTTTTCAGCTCGTCGGGCGAGTCTTTTCTTTTCATTTTCACGCTTGTCTGCGGAGATGGATTTGGCCATGTATTTTTATTTATTGAGTTATAAAAAAAGCAGGGGGTATTGCTACAACACCTCCTGCTTTTGTCAGTAGTTAAGAATATTAATATCTTCTAGAGTTGTAACCGCCTCTTCTGTCGCGATTGCCGCCATTGGAAGGTCTTTCTTCGCGGGGGCGTGCCACGTTTACCGAGATTTGTTTGTGGTCAAATTCAGCACCGTTCAATTCGTCAATGGCTTTTTGGCCTGCTGCATCGTCCGGCATTTCTACGAAACCGAAACCTCTGGATCTTCTTGTTTCTCTGTCTGTAATGATTCTTGCAGAAGAAACTTCTCCGTACTCTGAAAATAAATCGTTTAAGTCAGCGTCTGTTGTGCTGAAATTTAAACCTGAAATGTAAATGTTCATTTGAAATTTTAATTAATTGTAATTATTAAATTGGAGTATGGAGAATAATTATGGAAGAGACCGCCTAATAATAGTTGTATATTAAAAGAAGAACAATGCGATAACGACTCGTAACTCAAACTTTGCGGCAAAGATAACACAATAAATCAGTTAATTGCTTTCTTCTCCTTTTTATTTTAGGATAAAAAACGATAAATGTCATTTTATACATTATTTCGGCCTCTCGTTTGCATATCTTACGAAAAAAAGCGAAATTTGCGACGCTTTTAAACGGAACTTTACTAACACCTTTAAATAATTAAGAGAAATGACTAAAAGTGCATTGCAAATTGCAAGGGCTGCCTATCAGCCCAAACTTCCGAAAGCGCTGAAAGGAACTGTTAAGGCTGCAGAAGGCGCAGCTACTCAGTCTGTTGCTGACCAGGAAGAAATCAAGAAATTGTTCCCCAATACGTACGGAATGCCTTTGATTAAGTTTGAAACTACCGATGAGGTGGTTAACTTCCCCGCAATGAACGTGGGTGTTATCCTTTCCGGTGGACAGGCTCCTGGCGGTCACAATGTGATTTCCGGTATTTTCGACGGTATCAAGAAGCTGAACAAAGACAGCAAATTGTATGGCTTTATTCTGGGTCCTGGCGGCTTGGTTGACCATAATTATATGGAACTGACTGCTGACATCATTGATGAATACCGCAATACGGGTGGTTTTGACATCATCGGTTCGGGCCGTACCAAGCTGGAAAAGGAAGAACAGTTTGAGAAAGGTTATGAAATCCTGAAAGAACTCGGCATCAAGGCATTGGTTATCATCGGTGGCGATGACTCCAACACTAATGCTTGCGTACTGGCTGAATACTATGCTGCCAAGAATTATGGCGTGCAGGTAATAGGTTGCCCCAAGACCATCGACGGTGACTTGAAGAATGATATGATTGAAACTTCTTTCGGTTTCGATACTGCTTGCAAGACTTACTCTGAAGTAATCGGCAACATCCAACGTGACTGTAACTCTGCTCGTAAATACTGGCACTTCATCAAGTTGATGGGACGTTCCGCTTCTCATATCGCTTTGGAATGTGCATTGCAGGTTCAACCCAATATGTGTATCATCTCTGAAGAGGTTGAAGCTAAGGATATGTCTTTGGACGACATCGTGACCAGCATTGCCAAGGTCGTTGCTGAACGTGCAGCCCAGGGTAACAACTTTGGTACGGTTCTTATCCCCGAAGGATTGGTTGAATTCATCCCGGCCATGAAGCGTCTGATTGCTGAGTTGAACGACTTCCTTGCTGCCAATGCAGAAGAGTTTGCTCAAATTAAGAAATCTCACCAACGCGATTATATCATCCGTAAACTCTCTCCGGAGAATGCGGCCATCTACGCAAGCTTGCCCGAAGGCGTGGCTCGCCAGTTGTCTCTGGACCGCGACCCGCACGGAAACGTACAGGTATCTCTGATTGAAACAGAAAAGTTGCTGTCCGAAATGGTTGGCACTAAGCTGGCTCAGTGGAAAGAAGAGGGCAAGTTCGTAGGCAAGTTTGCTGCACAGCACCACTTCTTCGGTTACGAAGGACGTTGCGCTGCTCCGTCTAACTTCGACGCTGACTACTGCTACTCTTTGGGTTATGCAGCATCTGCATTGATTGCTAACGGAAAGACCGGTTACATGTCTTCTGTACGCAACACTACTGCTCCTGCCGAAGAATGGATTGCAGGCGGTGTGCCCATCACTATGATGATGAACATGGAACGTCGCCACGGTGAAATGAAGCCGGTTATCCAGAAGGCTCTGGTGAAGCTGGACGGTGCTCCGTTCAAGGCATTCGCTGCTCAGCGTGACCGTTGGGCTATGGAAACAGACTACGTTTATCCAGGCCCTATCCAGTACTTCGGTCCGACAGAAGTTTGCGACCAGGCTACGAAGACTTTGCAGCTGGAGCAGGCTAAATAAGTTGATGCATCAACAAGTTGACAATAAAACGGAGGGGCGGTTCATTCCGCCCTTTCTTTTCCTTTGCTCATGGCAACCAAGACCTCCACAAATATCCGGCGTAAAACTACTGCCGCCCGTCGTTCTTCCTCTCCGCGGAGCAAGAAGAAAATGCAGCCGCGTACCATGCCCGTATGGTTGCGCAATCTTTTGGCGGTCTGTATCATTCTTGTTTTTTCTACCGGCTTTTACTGGTTTTTCATTCGTCCTTATGCTTATCGCTGGAAGCCTTGTTATGGTCAGAAAGGTTACGGTGTATGTATGCCTTGCAACTATGAGGTGCATGGCATAGACATATCCCACTATCAGGGAAAGATAGATTGGGAACTCCTGACACATAATAGAGAAGCCCAATTTCCCATTCACTTTATTTTTCTGAAAGCTACCGAAGGCGGCGATCATGGTGACGATACGTTTACGCAGAACTTCGGCCAGGCGCGTAAATACGGTTTTATCCGTGGTGCCTATCATTATTTTATCCCTAAGACCGATGCCCGCAAGCAAGCCGATTTCTTTATCCGTACCGTGCAGCTGGCAAAGGGAGACCTGCCTCCCGTACTTGATGTGGAGACTACCGGCAAGCAGTCACCGCAGGAACTTAAAACGGCAGTCAAGACTTGGCTGGATAGGGTAGAGGCGCATTACGGCGTAAAGCCTATTCTTTATACTTCCTATAAATTCAAGAAACGCTATCTCAGCGATTCCATTTTCAATGCTTATCCTTATTGGATAGCCCATTATTATGTAGATTCCGTGCGTTATGAGGGCAAGTGGCACTTTTGGCAGCACACGGATGTAGGCACTGTGCCCGGTATTGAAGAAGAGGTGGATTTGAACGTCTTTAATGGTACAATGGAGGAACTTTTGGAGCTTACGTTGAAAACTCCTTGTATAGAACGCTAAAGGTCAACTTTAGCTTCCTGATATTGACCTTTAGCTTTTTAGTATTGACCTTTATTATTTTTGGAATTTCACTGCCGCCCACCGGTTCTTCTCACGATGGTGGACAAAGTGCAGCCCGTTGCGTTCGGCTTCTTCGCGGATGACGGGAATGTCATCTATGTAGAAACCGCTCATCAACAATTCCGCTCCGGGATTCATGCGGGCTATGTAGTGCTTCATATCTGCCAGGAGGATATTGCGGTTGATGTTGGCGATAACCATATCAAAAGGACCTTTGCTTTCCAGAGAGGAGGCATCGCCTTGGGATACGGCAATATTGTCCACTCCATTCAATTCTATATTTTCGAGGGAGTTGCGCACACACCATTCATCTATGTCGATAGCTGTACAAGGGGAGGCTCCACGCATGCGTGCCAGTATGGCAAGGATGGAAGTCCCACAACCCATATCGAGCAATGCTTTGCCTTGCAGGTCACTATCCAGCAGTTCGCCTATGATGAGGCTTGTTGTCTCGTGGTGCCCTGTGCCGAATGCCATTTGCGGATTGATGACGATGTCATATTCTGCTTGTGGGACATCGTTGTGAAAAGTGCTGTGAATGACACAACGGTCTCCGATAACGATGGGCTGGAAGAAGTTCTTCTCCCATTCCTCGTTCCAGTCTTTGTCTTCGGCTTCTACGAAATTATATTCTATCTGTGTATCGGGCAGAGGGAAGTCTGCAAGTGCTTCTTTGAGTAGAGATTCGTTATACAGCTCTTTCTGTATATAGGCAGTGATACCGTCGGTCTGCTCAACAAAACTTTCAAAGCCAGCTTCACCCAAGACTCCGGAAAGTACATCGTTGACTATTTCTGTGCACGGAACAGTGCGGAATGTAAATTCTAAATATTTCATCGGAATATGATTGTTTGTTAAATGCAGAAGAAGATTTTAAAGAACAAATCTATTTCTGCGTATCTTTGTTTTCACACTGCAAAGGTAATGTAAACCGAGGGCAGAATAAAATGAACTTGTTCATTTTTTATGCGGAAGTGCCGCTTGCCTCGTCAAAAGGCGGGGTATTTAGGGAATTCCCTATAAATCTTTGGGGAAAATCTGCTGCATGGGATAAAATCCGGCGTTATCTTTGTGACGTGAAGAAATAGATAAACGTAAAATCCATAAACCAAACTAATATGAAAAAGATTGTTTTTTTATCGCTTTTTGCCTTGTGCCTCCCATGGACACTGGTGGCACAAAGTATAGATGACGACCTTTACTACACTCCTTCCAAGAATAAGGAAGAGAAAAAAGAAGAGGTGAAGCAGGAGAAGAAAGTCGCTGCTCCCGTAGAAGAGATTGTAGTAAAGTCGAATGTACCGACCACTGTCTATTCATCGCCGGGAAGCACTACTGTTGTAGTAAAAGACCGTAAGGGAAACACCCGCGATGTGGACGAATATAACCGCCGTTATGACTCCCGCGACAATGATTTCGTGATGGAGAACGATACCCTTTACATCAATGAAAAAGAAGATGACGGCCTGGACGGCGAATGGGTGAACGGTGAATTTGAAGGTTCGCAGGATGATTACGAGTATGCTACCCGTATCATCCGTTTCCGTAATCCCCGTTATGCCATCAGCATCAGCAGCCCGCTATATTGGGATGTGGTCTATGGCTTGAATTCCTGGGATTGGAACGTGTATACCGACGGATTATATGCATATGCTTTCCCTACATTCACCAACCGCTTGTGGTGGGATTGGCGCTATAACTCTTATGGTTGGGGCGGCTATCCTTACTATGGCTGGGGATGGAACAGCTGGTACGGTCCGAGCTGGAGCTTTGGCTGGGGCGGCTGGTACGGCGGTGGCTGGTGGGGACATCATCATCACCATCACTATCATCCCGGATATTATCCCGGTGGCGGTGGTCATTGGGGAGGTGGCCATTGGGGAAATGCATATACCAATAGACGTTCTTATGGTCCGAGCCGTTCTTCTTATGCCGGAAACAGAGTATCGTCCTCTACTTCCCGCCGTTCTTCTACTGTAAATGGAGGGCAGACAGTACGTCGTAGCAGTACTACTTCCGGTCAAGTGAGACGTAGCAGTACCGGTACGTCAACCCGTCGGGTGGTAGGTACAAGAAGTTCGTCTACAGTTCGTTCAAGTTCTTCTGCAACTCGCTCAAGTGTAAACCGTTCGAGTGCGGCTTCTACCCGCCGTTCCACTTACACCCGTCCAAGCAGTACGCGTAGTAGCTCATATAATAGTAGCGTAGAAGGAGTTCGTAGCAGTCGTTCTTCCGGTGTACGCTCTTCTGTTGGAACTTCCACTCGTAGCAGGACTTCATCGACTTATAACAGAGGTTCAAGCGCCGCACCGGCACGCAGCTACTCCAATGACAACAATCGTAGTAGCAGTCGTTCATATTCTGCTCCAGTACGTTCATCCAGTAGCACCCGTTCTTCTTCCAGCTTCTCTTCAGGCAGTAGCTCACGTTCCAGTTACTCCAGTGGTGGTGGCGGTGGTGCCAGTCGTTCCAGTGGCGGCGGTGGTTCCAGAAGACGGTAAGTATAAGTATGTTTTAATCTAACAAGACTAAGAATTATGAAGAAGATAACCATGATAGCCCTTGCTATGTTTACAGCTGTAGGCGCAGGGGCACAGACAATATATGATGCAACGAATATTGCACAGAAGGAATTGAATGGAACCGCCCGTTTTGTCGGAATGGGCGGAGCTATGGGAGCATTGGGTGGTGATATTTCTACCATAGGAACCAATCCTGCCGGTATCGGTATTTATCGTAGCAATGATGCTATGCTTACCTTTGGCTATTCAATGACGGGCACAGAAAGCAATTATGTTGGTAATAAATTTGAAACGAACAAGAACCGCTGGAGTTTTGATAATGCCGGTTTTGTGATAGCTTCGAAGATAGGCAATCATACTCCTTTGCGGTATGTGAATTTTGGTTTTAATTACCACAAATCAAAGTCATTCTATAAGAATATGACGATGCAGGGGTTGATGGGAAGCATAGATAATCAATATGTATCTCAAGTGCGGAGTATGGCGCAGCAGGCTACGGATGCAGCTTATGCGTTCTATCATCGTCCTCAATATGATTACCCGGATCAAGGAGCTTATTTGGACTATGGTCGCAAGGATATTTATCAACATAATTATGCTGGATGGCTGGGGACTATGGGGTATCAAGGTGCACTTGTTCTTGAGGATATAGAAAGTGAGGACTATAATACTTATCTTCCTTATATTCCTTCCGAAGCGGATGCTTATTTCTTGTCGCGTGAGCGTGGCGGTATTGACCAATATGATTTCAATATTTCCTTCAATATAAATGACCGTTTTTACTTTGGTGTTACTCTGGGTGCTTACGATGTGGATTACAACAAATATTCTCTCTATGATGAAATGTATGCCTACAAATGGGAGGGCGACGGGCAGATTTATGAGGAAGGCTACTCTTTGGAGAGCTTTAACCGTATACACGGTTCGGGTTTCGACTTCAAATTCGGTGCCATCTTCCGGCCGATTGAGGATTCTCCGCTTCGTATAGGTTTGGCTGTGCATACTCCTACTTATTACAAACTGACTTATACTACGGGAGCGTTGCTGACTTCGGATTTGTTTTTACCGAATGAGGCTGGGGATGAAACTCTTACTCGTACCACTGTGGATACTTATTCTGCATTAGGCGGTAGAGATATGGACCGTGATTTTAAGCTGCAAACCCCGTGGGTATTTAATGCAAGTTTGGGCTATACAGTCGGTAATAATCTGGCTTTGGGAGCTGAATATGAATATGAGGACTACTCAAGCATGAAGTTCAAATATCCTGAAGGTGACGAGATGGCATGGGAAACGGGTGAGGCTGACCTCTGTATGAAGGGGGTAAGTACGCTTCGTTTAGGAGCAGAATACAAGCCGATACCTGCTTTCTCTCTGCGTGCCGGTTACAATTACAGTACTGCAGCCTATAAAAAGGATGCTATTAAGGCATTGCCTTCCAATTCTATAAATACAGATACGGATTTTGCCAATAGCAAATCGATGAATACTTTCACTTTAGGTATCGGTTATCGCTTTTCTTCGTTTTATGCGGATTTGGCTTATAAATTCGATACTTATAAATCTGATTTCTATCCGTTTTATAATGATATAAATGGCTTGGTAACACCGCCAACAACGGAAGTTACCAACACTCGCAGTAAAGTGCTATTTACATTGGGCATGCGTTTTTAGAAGAACAATTTTCATTGCAGATAACCTTTCATTGTCAATACCTTAGGGTATAAAAGAACTCCCCGGAATGTACAAATACATTTCGGGGAGTCTTGTGTTATAGGGGAGGGATTACAGATACCATGCCACGCCAAATGAATAGGGAGATACTTCCGGTCCCTTGTCTTTCTGGAATAATCCGTATGTGGAGTAGCGCAGGTAAATGCCGATATTACCATAACCGGCTTGTGCCAGCAGGTTTATGCCGACGGGCTGCACATACATACCTTTGCCTACGGTTTTCTTCTTGCCTCCGTTGATGTGTGAGAATGACTTCACGCTGTGACGTATCTCAAATTCGGGACCGGCATTGAAGAACACTTTGTTTCTTCCCACTCTTTGCTGCCATTCCATCAATACGGGTACACGGAAGAAGAAATGGCGCAGACGGCTTTTATTGTAACTGGTGTCTTCGTTGCCTGCGGTGAAGATGCTGGTTCCGTTTTCCTTCAGCAAGGCATAGTTACCGTCGATATTGAAAGAACGGTATCCCCAGCTGACTCCCAGGTTGATTCCCCAATGCGGGTTCTTCTTGAAGTTGTGATATACGGAGAGGATGTTGAAGCCGAATTCCCATGACTTGGATAAGTCGAGTCCCATCTTGTCGCTTGCTCCGAAGGAAAGGAAGTCGTTAGCCAGCCGGCTGTAGCCAATATACAGACCGGAACAGTGCGGTTCGTAAGCATTGTATCTTCTCTTTTTGGGGATGAATGGCAGGGCGTCGAGGAAAGTGCGCTTGTCTGCATCCACTTTCTCGAGATAGACTCCTTCATAAATTTGTACTTCTTTCTTTTCTCCGTCTTCCAACTGCTCTTCGTACACCTTGATGCGCATGTCTCCTTTTCCTTTCCGGATGATGATGGAGTCGCCTTGTGTCTGTACTGTAGCTTTCTGTTCAGGGTCAGTCTGTTGTTGTGCTGCCATGCGGCCGGCCGGCACAGCAAGCAGGCAGGCCAAAATCATAATTCTGGTTTTCATATCGTATATTGTTTTTAGTGTTATTCCGATTTGTAAAGCATATCCATCATTTCCTTTTCACTGAGCAGACCCTCTATGTAAATCAAAGTGCCCATGGAGTCTTTTCCTATCTTGAAAATGATGTAGCGGTTCAGCTTCTTTCCATTGCGTTCCACCTCTTTCAGTTGGTAATAAGCGCTGCGCAGCACACCGCTTTCCATTACCTCCTGCGCCTTCTTTGCGTTATCTTGCTTGTCGTGTACAATGGCCTGCTGAATTTCCCGGCGATAGGGGGATACATTCTTGAACACAAGGCTCTTGTAGGTAGTCATGCGGTAAGATTTCAGGATACTGCCGTTCAGTTCTACCCTGGTCACGTCCTTTTGCTCGCCATACTTGCTGAATAGGTCGGCTATTTGCAGTCTCTCTTGTGCATGTACAAAGGCTGGCAGGCAAATCAGCAGGGAAAAGAGGCACAGACTACGTATGCAAATCAGTATAGATGTTTTCATAACCTTGTTATATTAGTGTTGAAACAGTAAGTTGCTTAAATCTTCATCCGTGAAGCTGGCGTTCTGCAGGGCTTCTAGTGCTTTGGCTTCCACCAGTTTCTCGTCTGTATACCGCTGGCCGTCGATGACGACATAATTTTCGGGAACACCGGAAAGCGGAAATATAATCTTAGCTACCCCGAGAAGCAGGAGCAATCCGGCGGCAATGCCGCTGACAGCATAGAATGTGCGATAGAGGCGGGAAGGCTTTCGCTGTGTGGGTACTTCCTTTGCCGATTCTGTTGTTACGGATTTTTCCTCTGTCGGTTCTGCCATTGAAGTTGCTTCCCGGTTCAGATAAGCGAATAGCGGGCGGTACGTTTGCAGGTGCTCCGGCACTTCCTCTTCGGTAAAGAAACGGCGCAGTTCACGCTCTTCTTCGCAGGAAGTTTCCCCTTCGAAATATTTATCCAGCAGTTCATCTATCTTCATGGCTCATTTCTCCTTTCTTTTCTTTCTTGTATGGTTCGCAGGTAAACGTCTCTCACTTTCTTCCGGGCTCTTGACAGATTGCTGCGGATGGCTTCCGGTCCGCATCCCGTGATTTCGGCGATTTCGTCCGTTTCGTATCCTTCGATGTCCTTCATCCGCATGATGGTGCGTTGAAGATTGGGCAGCGAGTCGATGATTTCGTGCATCAGACGGATTTCATCTTTGATTTCCAACAGCCGTTCCGGTGTTCCGGTGGGGGATGCCGCCTGCACTATGTCGAGAGATAGGGTGTCGTTGCGTTTGCAGCGCCACATATCTATACAGATGTTGTGCGTCAACGTCATGGCAAATGCTTCGATGCTCCGGTATTGCTCCAGTTCAAGCCTTTTGTTCCATAGCTTGAGCAGTACCTCCTGGACGGCATCTTCTGCATCCTCCGGTTCGTCGGTCAACTTCCGTGCATAGTTCAACAGCTTGGCACGGAGTGGAAGAACGGTTATTTTGAATTCTTTGAGTTCCATTTACACAGATAAGACGAATGGGAAATACAAACGTGACATTGTAAAGTGAAAAAAGTTGGAATAAAAAAAGGGACTTACTAACATTAGCAGTCCCTTTTCTTCACATTACTATAAAAGTATAGGATTATTTCTTGAAATAGCGGTTGTACAGACCTTCGAAACCTTTACCGTGACGGGCTTCGTCCTTAGCCATTTCGTGAACGGTATCATGGATAGCGTCGAGGTTCAATGCTTTGGCACGGGTAGCGATACGCTTCTTGTCTTCGCATGCACCTGATTCTGCGTTCATTCTCTTTTCGAGGTTTGTCTTGGTGTCCCATACGCAGTCACCCAGCAGTTCAGCGAATTTAGCAGCGTGTTCTGCTTCTTCCCAAGCGTAACGCTTGAAAGCTTCTGCAACTTCAGGATAGCCTTCACGGTCTGCCTGGCGGCTCATTGCCAAGTACATACCAACTTCTGTACATTCGCCCATGAAGTGGTTGTTCAGGTCTTTAATCATTTCGTCGTCGCAACCTTTGGCTACGCCGATTACGTGTTCGTCGGCAAATACCAGCGGGCCGTCAGCTGTTGCTTCTTCAACTTCTACGAACTTGCTTGCGGGAGCTTTACACAATGGGCACTTTTCGGGAGCTGCATCTCCTTCGTATACGTAACCGCATACAGTACATCTAAATTTTTTCATTTTCTCTCAGATTTTAATTAGTTGAATTAGTTATTCTTTGTTGTTCTTAAACGTTCTTCTTCTATGCAATGTTTACAGATTCCTTTATAATAGTAGTGGATTTCCTGCACATCGTGCCCGTCCATATCCATGTCGACCACCTTCTTGACGTTGTTATTGCACATCAAGTCATAAATCTTTCCGCAACGCTTGCACAAGAAATGGCCGTGCGGGCTGGTATCGGCATCATAACATGTGTTACGCTCGTCGATAGTCAGGGTTTGTGCGGCACCTTGCTCGCTCAGTAGTTTCAAGGTATTGTATACCGTTGTTTTAGACAGTGTCGGTATGGAGGGAGACAGTGCCGTATAGATTTCATCCACCGTGGGATGCGTACGATGCTCTATCAAGTAATTCATGATGGCTATGCGCTGTACTGAAGGCTTGATATTATGATTCTGCAATCGTTTTACTACATCCATATAATCTAAAGTTTCAAACTTGTAATTATTACATTTTTAATTCACTTGCAAAGATAGGAAGTTCCTATAATTCTCCAAAAGATTTTTGGAAAATTTTTAGTTGCGGTCATTAAAATTGTTTATATATGTTCCTCTTCTTGTAGGCAGGTTGCCGTATTTTTGCCATAAAAGCGAAGGCAGGATGCACCCGGCTTCAGTCGGTTTCTCGTGCCGATATAGAGAAAACGTTTTTCTCTTATCTCTCTTAATCAGAATTTTGCCGTATCTTTGCACCGAATAAATAATATAGCATCCTTATGAATTACGGATATGTAAAAGTAGCGGCGGCTGTGCCCCGTGTCAAGGTGGCTGACTGTAAGTTCAATGCCTCAGAGATTGAAAAAGAGATTATTATAGCCGACGGGAAAGGTGTGCAAATCATTGCTTTCCCCGAGTTGTGCATTACCGGATATACCTGTGGCGACCTCTTTGCCCAACAACTTCTGCTCGAAGAGGCAGAAATGGGATTGATACAGATTCTGAACAATACGCGCCAGATGGATATTATCTCGATATTGGGCATGCCCGTCGCACTGAACGGCGTGTTGCTGAATGCGGCGGTTGTCATTCAGAAGGGGAGAGTGCTGGGCGTTGTCCCGAAGACTTATCTTCCCAATTATAAGGAGTTTTATGAGAAGCGCTGGTTTACTTCCGCATGTGATGTGGCAGAAAACAGTGTGCGCCTTTGCGGGCAGATTATTCCGATGGGGAGAGACCTGCTGTTCGAAACGGCGGATACCACTTTCGGAGTGGAGATATGCGAGGACTTGTGGGCACCCATACCGCCCAGCTCCACGCTGGCGCTGCAAGGTGCGGAAATCTTGTTCAATCTTTCGGCTGACAATGAAGGCATTGGCAAGCACAATTATTTGCGCTCGCTCATCAGCCAGCAGTCAGCACGTTGCATTGCCGGTTATGTGTTCAGCTCATGCGGTTTCGGAGAATCCACTACGGATGTGGTGTTTGCCGGTAACGGGTTGATTTATGAGAACGGGACTCTGCTGGCGGCAAACGAACGTTTTTCTTTCGACGGGCAGGTGGTTGTCAGCGAAATTGACGTGGAACACTTGCGCATGGAGCGCCGGGTGAATACGACTTTTGCCGCCTGCCATGCAAATTGTGCTTCGGAGCTTCCGGTACGAATCTCTACGGAGTATGTCAACAGCAAGGATTTGAATCTGACGCGTACTTTTGAACCGCATCCGTTTGTCCCACAGGGGGCGGCGCTGGACGAGCGTTGTGAAGAGATATTTTCCATTCAGGTGTCCGGACTGGCGCAGCGGCTGGTGCATACCAAGGCGAAGAGTGCCGTTATCGGCATCTCGGGCGGACTGGACTCTACGCTGGCGTTGCTGGTTTGCGTAAAGACTTTCGATAAGTTGGGATGGTCCCGCCAGGGCATCATCGGCATCACTATGCCGGGCTTCGGGACGACCGACCGCACTCATACGAATGCCATTGACTTGATGAATTCCCTCGGTGTGACCGTCCGCGAAGTCAGTATCAAGGAGGCCTGCGTACAGCATTTCAAGGATATAGACCATGACATCCATGTGCACGACGTGGTTTACGAGAACGCGCAGGCACGGGAGCGTACCCAAATCCTGATGGATATTGCCAACCAGACCTGGGGAATGGTTGTCGGTACGGGCGACCTTTCGGAACTTGCTTTAGGATGGGCCACTTACAACGGCGATCACATGTCGATGTACGGTGTGAATGCCAGCGTCCCCAAGACTCTGGTGAAGCACTTGGTGAAATGGGTGGCGGAGCATGATATGGACGATGCTTCACGTGCTACCTTACTCGACATTGTGGATACTCCCATCAGCCCGGAACTGATTCCGGCAGATGAGAACGGTAATATCCAGCAGATTACCGAGGACTTGGTGGGTCCGTATGAGCTTCACGACTTCTTCCTTTATTACTTCCTGCGTTGCGGTTTCCGTCCTTCCAAGATATTTTTCCTGGCAGCACGCACATTCAAGGGGATGTATGATGAAGAAACCATCAAAAAATGGTTGCAGACTTTCTGCCGTCGTTTCTTCAACCAGCAGTTCAAGCGCTCCTGCTTGCCGGATGGTCCGAAGGTGGGCAGTATCTCTCTGAGCCCGCGCGGCGATTGGAGAATGCCGAGCGATGCTTCGTCGGAGATGTGGCTAAGGGAGGTGGAAGGACTCTAATTCTTTACTTCGGGTATGCCGTAATATCGATATGGGTATTTGATGACTGCATCTTGTTTGCATTCTTGCTGCATGTGTTTTGCAGTGCGACTGCAAACGTGTTGCAGTATCACTGCATAACTGTTGCAGTCGTACTGCATATCGGTGTGCAGCGCCACTGCAACGGCTTTGCAGTGGCACTGCAAAATGTATGCAGGATTTTGCAGTAATAAGCTGTTGATTAATAAGTAGTTGTAAAAGTAGGGGTATGCTGCGTGTATGGAAAAGTGCAGCTTAGTTTCGTTTCCCGTAGTATCGTTTGTAGATTTTCTTGTATTCCTTTCCCTTTTTGAAACTATCCAGCCATGTGTTGAGGCTGTCCAGCAGGATAGGGGACTGTTTGTTTACCCCCCAGGAATAGAATTGCGTGAAGCTGATGGCGGTATTGATGTCTATTTGAGGAATACTGTCGGCTGCGGTACGGGCAATGCTTTCGTCGCATACGGCATAGTCGATGTCTCCGTGGGCTACCAAGGCAATCAGTTGTTCGGGACCGTACTTCTCTATCTCCTCAACGTAGATGGTGTCGCCTATCTCATTTCCCAGGTTGCGGATGCGTAGTATGGAAGGGGAGCCTTTCACTATGTGCAGTGTCTTGCCCGCCAGGTCCAGTTGGCTTTTGATGAACAGTGATGAGTCGGGAACATTCTCGAGCTTGCGCTGCACCAGCACTTGCTTGTTCAATACGATGGGGGTGGTAAGCAGTAAGGAGTCTTTCAGCTCGCTGGTGGCAAGGATGCCGTAGGCAATCACGTCATATTTCCCATCGGCCAGGCCTTCTAGCCGCTTGTTGAAGCTCATTTCCGGTGATATGGCAGCCTGCAGTCCGTGGTCGCGTGCAAAAGCTTCTATCAGCTCGTAGTGGAAACCGGACAAGGTGTCATCATCCACATAGAAGCTGATGGAGTTGTATTCCGTCGAAGCATGTATGATGCCTTCGGCAGCTATTTCAGCATAGTCGCGCGGATGACCTTTCGGCTTTTCTTCTTTCTTGATGAGATAGTGGGCTATGAGAGCCGCTGTAATCCCCAGAAATGCGTATTTGAGCAGTCTGCTTTTCGTCATACGCCCATCTGTTAGTCATAGAAGTTCCATGAGACACCAATCTTGAACAGGCGCGGATTGATGGGGTAGTGCGGCACCAGGAAGGAATTGGCACTTCCCATACCTGCGTTGACATGATACATCATGGCAAAGATACGC
The DNA here is from genome assembly GCF_003603065.1 of Bacteroides sp. AF20-13LB. Taxonomy (NCBI): domain Bacteria; kingdom Pseudomonadati; phylum Bacteroidota; class Bacteroidia; order Bacteroidales; family Bacteroidaceae; genus Bacteroides; species Bacteroides sp. AF20-13LB. Next base: position 72,149 of record NZ_QTMH01000013.1, on the reverse strand, counting down.
GTCCGCTTCAAGTGCAGGTTGGCATATACGTTTACGATGGGGTAACCGCCTATTTCCACCAAGTCGTCCGTAGGTTGCAGATGGAATTGCTGGACGCCGGGTGCATAGGCGGGTGCGTTGTACTTGGTGAAGTAACGGACATCGGCACCCAACTGAACGGTCAGCACCTTCTTGGCGAGTTTGGCCAGTATGTAGAAGTTATGGTAGAGCGAGAGTTGGGGCAATGGAAGTACTGTTTCATTGCTCGTCTTCTGCCAGGTCACTTCGTTGTCCAGGTGGAAGATACCGAGGCGGAAGTCTTGTTTCAGCGTGGCAGACAGCACTTGTATGTTGCCTCCGTTCTGTTCGGGCAGGGCGCTTTGGTTGAAGTAGGTGTAGTTCTTGATATTCTCTACACCGGCACGGAGATTGGTTCCCCAACGAGAAATGTTCAGTTCGCCTTCCACACGCGTGCGGAATTCTTTGTCCATGTTGTCATTGTCCCAGTTGTAGTGGTTGGAGTGATAATGGCGCATATAGAAGGAAGGAAGCGTGTTGCTCACATAACCGCGGGCGTAGAAGTTCACCGTATCTTTCCATAGACGGAAGTTCAGGTCCAGATTGGCGTTGACACGGAACTGCCCGATGGCTTTGTCTACCAAGCCCACTTCACCGTTTACGTTGTAGTGTAGCAGTTTGCCTTCGCGCTTGGCGAGTTCGCCACCCAGAAAGATTTCCTGCTCGGTGTAGCGGATGCGGCGCATGTTGGTAAGCGTGTCCGTGTTCATCAGGTCGTACCGGCTAAACTTGTGGGAGATATAAGCCGTAAGTCCGGCTTTGGCATATTTGTTGAAGCCCTCCAGCAAGGCTATTCCGAACACGTTCTTTACACTGAATGCAGTGGTAGAGTCGTTACTGTAATTCTTGTAAAGTTTGTAGTCTTCCGGGAAGAATCCTTCGGGCTCGCTTCCCGAACGGAATTGGTGCCGCGACCGTTCTACTTTCAGGGTATGGATAAAGCTGGTGACGGGGACGAACTCTTCTTCGAAAAGTGAGTCGTTGTCTGCGGTAGAAACAGACGGCAAGCTGTCATTGACGGCTGCAAGTGTGCCGACCGATTTTGATGCTATGCTGTCGTTTGGCAATGCTATGTCGTTGTTCGAAGCGGATATTTTGGCTTCGGAGGACGGGGAGGAAGAAGCTTGGGGTGCGGATTCCGTCGGTTTGCCTTCCTGTGTGCTCCGTACTTTCCGCGTAAAACCAAGACGATAGCGCTGTGTCAGATAGATATAAAAATCCTTGTTGCGGTTGGAACTCCGTTCCAATTTGACCGGTATAGTGGTGGATTCATACTCTTTCTTTCCTCCAGACATGTTTTCGGGACGGGTGATATATTGGTCGTCTGCAATACCGCCGTTTTCGTTCATTTTCAGGAAGAAATTGTTGTAGACTGCTTGTACCTGATATTTTTCACCGATATAGCTACCGAACAGACCTGCATTGAAGTGCGAGGTGGACTGGTTCTGGTAATAACCGCGCCCGTACAGATAGTCGATGTTAAAGCCAAATGCCAGCTGTTTGTTGACGTTGACGGAGAAGTAGGACTTGAAGCGTTCTTCACCGTTCACTTTGTTGCCGGCCTTGTAGTAGGTAAGATTGGTGTAAGGCACGTTGCTGTTAGTGAAAAGCACCTGGTCGGGACGTATGAAAAAACTCGAAAAGGGAGCCATGAAGATGGTGGGTTCGCTTTCCTCTCGTTCGAAGAACAGACGTGAGAGGCGTGGAGAACCTAAATTCCCCAAGTAATTGTAGTGGCCGAACATTCCTTCCACCAGATTGGTGCTCTGGAAGTTGAGGCTGGCTGTATCGGCAGGTATGATGGTACGGTTGCCTAGTGTCTCACTTAGTTTCCACATGTAAAGCTTTGGCGGAAGACTTTGAATCTCAGTATTGGTACTGTCTTCCAGATTGTCCGGCTGGGTATTCGGGTCAATCTGGTTACCGAACCGGTCGCGATTGTTCATTGGGTTTAAGGTGTTTTGCGCCATAGCCCCCCATATCCCTATAACGGACAGAAATATATATGTCAGTACAATTCGTCTCATAATTAGGCGCAAAGATACAATAAAAAATTATTTGCTTACTGAATTCAGCCTTTTTTGCTTCTTTTAAAATGTCTTGTTTTCTGTTTTGCCCTATACTGCTTCCGGTTCTCTGCCCTTGAATCCATGCTTTGGGGGCTTGAAATGAAATAAGCCCTTGCAATAAATCAATATCACAAGGGCTTATCCGCTTTCCTTTATCTCTTATTCTGGCGTAAAGTTTCTCCTCTTATGGGGGAGTGGCTTTACACAGCCTTTCATTTCATTTCCTGAATAAGTTCCATTCCTTTCTTGATAGCTTCTTCGTTCATCGGTATCAAGTGATGGTGGCGTTCGGGCAGTGTCTTCTTCAATCCTCTGAGTACACTGTCCAGTGTAACCATCGGCTTGATTTTCAATAATCCACCCAATACAATCATGTTGAACGCCTTGGCATTGTTCATTTCATTGGCGGCATCCATGGCGTTGATGCGGTAAACGTGGATGTCCTTACGCGTCGGCGAGTTGATGATGCCGTAACCGTCGTAGATAAGTACGCCTCCGGGTTTTACCTTGCTTTCGAATTTCTCCAATGACGGCTGGTTCAGGATGATGGCGGCATCGTACTTGCTTAAGATGGGTGAGGATATTTTCTCGTCACTTACGATGACTGTTACGTTGGCTGTACCACCACGTTGTTCCGGTCCGTAAGCCGGCATCCAAGTCACCTCTTTGCCTTCCATCAATCCGGAATATGCCAAAATCTTTCCCATGGACAATACACCTTGTCCACCGAAGCCTGCTATAATGATTTCTTCTTTCATTGTTCTTCTGTCTTTAGCATGATTATTTATCTTTCAGGTCGCCCAGCGGATAGAAGGGGAACATGTTCTCTACCATCCATTCATTGGATTTCGCAGGAGACATCTTCCAGCCGGAGTTACAGGTGGAAACGATTTCCACAAGGTTGGAACCTTTGCCTGCCATAGAGTTCTCGAATGCTTTGCGGATAGCCTTTTTCGCTTTGCGGATGGCGGGAACGGACTGTACGCTTTGGCGTGTCACGTAAGCGGTTCCTTCCAATTGTGCAGCAATATCGGCCATCTTCAGCGGATAGCCGTGCAGATGCACGTCACGTCCGTAAGGGCTGGTCGATGTCTTCATGCCTACAAGGGTAGTGGGAGCCATTTGTCCCCCGGTCATACCATAGATGGCATTGTTGATGAAGATGATGGTGATGTTTTCGCCGCGGTTCAAGGCGTGGATGGTTTCGGCAGTACCGATACAAGCCAGGTCGCCGTCTCCTTGGTAAGTGAACACCAGGCGGTCTGGCCAAAGGCGCTTGATGGCAGTGGCAAGTGCGGGCGCACGTCCATGGGCGGCTTCCTGCCAGTCGATGTCTATATAATTATAGATGAACACGGCACATCCCACGGGGGAGATGCCTATTGCTTTGTCTTCCAGTCCCATTTCTTCGATAACTTCGGCTACGAGTTTATGAACTACGCCGTGACTGCATCCCGGGCAGTAGTGCATGGGATTGTCGTTCATCAGAGTCGGTTTCTTGGCAACCAGATTCTCGGGCTTTATAATATCTTCTTTTGTCATAATCACTTCTCCTATCTGTTGGTGAACCGTATGAAAAACTCCATCAACTTGACGAATATCGCCGCGCCGCAGACGTAGATGAACAGCTTGAAGTCATCTTTTGCAGCAAAATATATAATGATAGCTGCCAGGGCAAGTACCATGAAGAGAATGTTCAGTACGTTTCTTATTTTATCAGGATTCATTTCTTAATCAGTTTTTCTTTCAATGCATCTACTATCTCATCCGGATCGGGAACAATGCCGCCGAGGCGTCCGAAATGTTCCACTTTCACTTTACCGTTCACGGCAAGGCGGACATCTTCCACCATCTGTCCGGCATTCAATTCTGTAACGAGCATACCTTTCACCTTGTCGGCATACGCGGCAATGACTTTGGTCGGGAACGGCCACAACGTGATGGGGCGGAGCATACCTACCTTTATTCCTTCTTCGCGTGCCAGCTCCATTGCTTTCTGTCCGATGCGTGCCATAGAGCCGAAGGCTACAATCAGGTAGTCGGCATCATCGCAATGAATTTCCTCGAAGCGAACCTCATTCTCTTCTATCTGCTTGTATTTGGCCTGGAAACGGATGTTGTTCTTTTCCATTTCTTCCGGTTTCAGTTCCAATGAGGTGATGACGTTGGGTTTGCGGCCATTGGTTCTGCCGGTAGTGGCCCATGGGCATTGTTCGATGACTTCCGCATCGGTGCGGCGTGGCTTTTGTACCGGGAGCACCACTTTTTCCATCATCTGGCCGATGACACCGTCGGCAAGGATGATTGCCGGATTACGGTATTTGAAGGCAAGTTCGAATGCCAGTCCTACGAAATCTGCCATTTCTTGTACGGAAGCCGGAGCAAGGGCAATCAGACGATAGTCACCGTGGCCGCCTCCTTTTACTGTCTGGAAATAGTCGGCCTGGCTCGGTTGGATGGTTCCCAGACCGGGACCGCCGCGCATAACGTTTACAATCAAGCAAGGCAGCTCGGCACCTGCCAGATAAGAGATACCTTCCTGCTTTAGGCTGACACCGGGGCTGGAGGAGGAGGTCATGACCATTTTACCACTTCCGGCACCGCCGTACACCATATTGATAGCTGCCACTTCACTTTCTGCCTGAAGAACCACCATGCCGGTCGTCTCCCAGGGTTTCAGTTCGGCAAGAGTTTCCAATACCTCCGATTGCGGAGTAATGGGATATCCGAAGTAACCGTCTGCACCGCAACGGATGGCTGCGTGGGCGATGGCTTCGTTTCCTTTCATTAATACAACTTCTTCTGCCATATTCTACTGATTTACAGATTTATTCTACTTTTATTTTATATACTGAGATACATCCGTCCGGACATACTGTGGCGCACGAGGCGCAGCCGTTACAAGTATCTTCCAATATTTGGTGGGCATAGTTATACCCTTTCACATTCACCTCCTTGGTGAGGGCTATTACGTTGAGCGGACACGCTACCACACACAAGTTGCAGCCTTTGCAACGTTCGGTGTCTACTACGATTGCTCCTTTGATTTTTGCCATAATTTACGTTCTTTATTTATTGATTGTACATATCCTTGTTGTAGAAGTTCAGGATGTCCATAGCCATTTGATAGGCATGTTGTGCCGGGCTTTCGGGGTTCAGGTCGATGGCATACTGATAGTTGTTCAGTGCTTGTTGCCAGTTGCCTTGTTTCCGATAGGCATTTCCCCGCAGGTAGTAAGCTTCGTCTTTGCCGGGAAAGTCTGTTTGCAGTATTTCGTCAAGCTGCTGGATGGCTTGCTCTACATTTCCCTGGTTGATAAGCTCTTTTATGGTATTCAGTCGTTCCATATCTAAAAAATATCCGGGTTATCGAACCACAAAGATAGTTTTTATTTGAAGACAATGAGCATCTTCACTGTGAAAAATAAGAAAAAGGGGCAAATAAAAAGCCCGAAGTTTCTCACGATTCTATCAGAATGTCAGAGCTTCGGGCGGATATCATAAAGAAGGTGATTCTATTGCTTTACAAGTGTACCGGTATCTTGTCCACTCTTCGTTGGTGGCGTCCGCCTTCGAATGGTGTACTGAAGAATTCCCTCATAATCATGTCGGCTTCTTCGGTACTGATGAATCGCCCTGGCATGACAAGCACATTGGCATCATTGTGCTGGCGTGCCAAATGGGCTATTTCTGCCGTCCAGCAGAGGGCTGCGCGGATACCCTGATGCTTGTTCAGCGTTATGCTGATACCTTCACCGCTTCCGCAGATGGCAATTCCCGGATAGCACTCTCCGGCTTCAACGGCCAGTGCCAAAGGATGTGCAAAGTCGGGATAGTCGCAACTCTCGGTTGAGTAGGTCCCGAAGTCCTTGTAAGCCCAGCCTTTGGCTTCCAACCAGCCGCGAACATATTCCTTCAATTCGAAGCCTGCATGGTCGGAACAGATTCCTATTGTTTTCATGATGGTCAGTTAATATACCAATGTGCCAATGTGCTGATGCCTGCAGCTTGTAGGGCGCGGGCAATCAGCACATCAGCACATTGGATAATGATTATAACATTGCTTTTACTTGTTTGTAAACGTTCTCTGCGGTGAAACCGAGCTTTTCGTCCAGCACTTTATAAGGTGCCGAGAATCCGAATGATTCCAATCCCCATACTTTACCGCGGGGACCTACCAGCCCTTGCAGTGTGACGGGCAGACCGGCTGTCAGGCCGAATACCTTGGCACCACACGGGATAATGCCTTCTTGATATCCCGGAGCTTGGCTACGGAACAGACCTTCGGAAGGAACGGACACGATACGCACCTTGATGCCATCCTTGCGCAGCAATTCAGTACCGGCTACCAATGTGGCAACTTCCGAGCCTGAAGCAACGAGGATTATATTTGGATTTTCATCGGAGCCGGCTACAATATAAGCGCCTTTGGCAGCTTGTTCGTAATCGTTGCCTTCGGGCAGGTTGGCGATGTTCTGGCGGGAGAAAATCAAACCGGTTGGGGTTGTGGTATTTTCCATTGCCAGTTTCCATGCCACAGTTGTTTCTTCTGCATCTGCCGGGCGGAGTACCAACATGGAATTATGTCCCTTGTGGTTTTTCAGTTTTTCCATCAGGCGGATTTGGGCTTCCTGCTCTACCGGTTCATGGGTAGGACCGTCTTCACCTACACGGAAGGCATCGTGTGTCCAGATGAACTTCACGGGAACTTCCATCAGGGCTGCCATACGTACGGCAGGTTTCATGTAGTCGGAGAATACGAAGAAAGTTCCGCAAGCGGGGATTACACCGCCATGCAGTGCCATACCGATACAGCAACATGCCATAGTCAGCTCGGCAACACCGGCCTGGAAGAATGCACCGCTGAAGTCACCTTTCTTGAAGGCATGTGTTTTCTTGAGGAATCCGTCTGTCTTGTCGGAATTGGAAAGGTCGGCAGAAGCAACAATCATATTTTCTACTTGAGTGGCGAGAGCACTGAGCACAGTGGCAGATGCTGCGCGGGTGGCAACGCCTGCTTTCTGTTCGATGGCGGCCCAATTCACTTCGGGAGCCTTGCCGGAGAAGAACATTTCCAGTTTGGCAGCCTTTTCCGGATTGGCTTTTGCCCATACGGCTTTGGCTGCATACTTTTCAGCCATGATTTTCTTCAGCTCAGTTGCACGCTTGGCATATAGTTCGGCCACTTCGGGGAAGATGACAAACGGATTTGTCGGGTCACCACCCAAATTCTTGATAGTGTTTATATAAGCGTCGCCGCCCAGAGGAGCACCGTGCGTGGCACAATCAGCTTCGTAGCTGCTGCCGTCTGCCTTGCGGGCACCTTTACCCATTACGGTATGGCCGATAATCAGCGTCGGACACTCTTTCTCAGCTTTGGCTTCGTTCAGTGCACCGCGGATGGCATCGGGATCGTTACCATTGATTTTAATGACTTTCCAGCCCCAAGCTTCGTATTTCTTGCCGGTATCTTCGATGGTCACATCCTTTGTCTCGGTAGAAAGCTGAATGTCGTTGGCATCATAGAACATGATGAGATTATCCAACCCTAATGCTCCGGCGATACGGCCTGAGCCTTGGGAGATTTCTTCCTGGATGCCACCGTCAGAAATATAAGCGTAGATGGTCTGTGGCATTACTTCTTCGAAACGTGCCTTCATGAACTTGGCTGCGATGGCTGCACCGACTGCAAATGTGTGTCCCTGGCCGAGCGGTCCGGAAGTGTTTTCGATGCCGCGCATGATGTCACGTTCGGGATGTCCCGGAGTAGGGCTTCCCCATTGGCGGAACTCTTTCAGTTCGTCCAGCGTGAACTTGCCGGTCAGGGCCAATGTAGAGTAAAGCATCGGTGACATGTGTCCCGGGTCGAGGAAGAAACGGTCACGACCTTCCCAAGCCGGATTTTCAGGGTCATATACCAGGAACTCTGAGAAGAGTACATTTACAAAGTCAGCACCACCCATGGCACCGCCCGGATGCCCGGAGTTGGCTTTCTCAACCATGGATGCAGCAAGGATACGGATATTGTCCGCCGCACGGTTCATAAGTTTGTTGTCGTTCATATTGAATCTAATTAATTTTGAATATTATCAATAGGTTATTTGGTCCTTGTAGGTTTTCCAAGGGCAAAGATAACTCTTTATGCGTAATTCACAACACTCGAAGAGTGTCTTTTTTATCAGTATTACTGCCTTTTTGCTGCTAAAATGATACTAAACGTATTTAGCTGATTTTGTGCGGTGCACGGTAGTTTTACTGTAACTCAATAGTAACGATTGATTTGGCCGGAAGTTTAATCTTGAGAATATCTTTATTGATTTTTACCTCTTTGAACGGAACGGGTTTCACATTGTCGGGATTTTCAAATGAATTGTAGTCCGTCAGATTGGTGGAAGTCAATATTTCACCAACTGCTTTCTTGGCTTTCGTTCCAGACAGATTGATGGTCACTTCCTGTGCATTGTCTGCATCTACGTTGGACATGGAAATGTGTATCTTGCCGTTTGGGTCTTTGGAGGCGGTAGCGCTGACCATTGGTATTCTGCGGTTGTCGCGTACATCCATCATGTCGCAGTTCAGCTCAAGAGGAATGTAGGTGGCATCCTGGTGTACATTGTACATTTTGAATACATAATAAGTGGGGGTGAGTACCATGTTTTTTCCGCTGGTCAGAATCATGGATTGCAATACATTGACGATTTGGGCAATGTTTGCCATTTTCAGACGGTCGGTATATTTATGGAAGATGTCGAAGCTGAGGGAAGCGACAAAAGCATCACGCAATGTATTCTGTTGGTACAGATGTCCGGGATTGGTACCCGGTTCAGTGTCCCACCAGGTTCCCCATTCGTCAAGCATAAGAGCCACGTTCTTTTGAGGGTCGTATTCATCCATAATGGTGCAATGCTTCTTGATGACATCTTCTATTTCGCGGCATTTGCCCAGTGTCCAGTAATAGTCGTCTTTACTGAATTGGGTGGCGGCGCCTTTACTGCCGTTCCATCCGCTGACGGTATAGTAGTGCAAGGAAAGACCGTGCATACGGCCGCCTACGCGGTCCATCAGCACTTTGGTCCAGTTATAGTCGTAGTCGCTGGCACCGCTGGCTATCTTGAAAAGACTATTGCCGTCATAGTTGCGGCAGTAGGTGGAATAGCGGCGGTAGAGGTCGGCATAATATTCGGGACGCATGCTTCCACCGCAACCCCAGCTTTCGTTACCCACGCCGAGGTATTTTACTTTCCAGGCTTTGTCGCGACCGTTCTGGCGGCGCAGGCGTGCCATGGGGGAGTCTCCTTCGGAGGTCATGTATTCCACCCATTTGGCAAGTTCTTCTACGGTACCACTGCCTACGTTTCCACTGATATAGGGTTCACATCCCAGCATTTCGCAGAGATTGAGGAACTCATGGGTTCCGAAACTGTTGTCTTCGATAGTGCCTCCCCAGTTGTTGTTCACCATTTTGGGGCGGTTTTCTTTAGGGCCGATACCGTCCATCCAGTGGTATTCATCGGCAAAGCAGCCTCCCGGCCAGCGAAGGACGGGTACACGGAGCTCCTTCAGTGCATTGAATACGTCGGTGCGATAACCGTTGATGTTGGGAATATCGGAGTTTTCACCTACCCAAAGTCCACCATAGATACAAGTTCCCAAATGCTCTGCAAATTGGCCGTAGATTTCTTTGGGAATGATTTGCCCGCTCTGGTCTGTGTGTAAAGTGATAGTGGCACTTTTCTGTGCGAAGAGTGACAACGAGGTGGAGAGAAATATGCTACTGATAAATAACTTTGTGTTCATAGTTTTTTAGTGTTATTAAATACTTAGTTCTTGAATCTTACTGCTGCTTCTTCGATGGGCAAACCAGCTTTATAGCTTTCGATGTAGGTGTTGAATCCGCTTACATCTTCGGCTGTCGGTGAGATTTCAATACCGGCATTTCCGGTGAATACATGCTTGTCCAGGAAGTCGGCAAGGGATTGGTCGTTTCCGTTGTTTGCAAGGTAGGAAGCGAGGAGGGCAATACCCCAGGCACCACCTTCGCCGGCTGTTTCCATAACGGAAATGGGTGAATTGATGGCAGCTGCCAGTATTCTCTGGCCTACTCCTTTGGTTTTGAAGAGTCCTCCGTGACCGGTGATTCTGTCTACTCTGATTTTCTCTTCATTGAAAAGGATGTCGTTGCCGATTTTGAGAACTCCCACTGAAGCATACAGATGGGTGCGCATGAAGTTGGCAAGGTTGAACTTGTCGTTTGCCGAACGTACAAACAGTGGACGTCCGGCTGCCAGTCCCGTTATAGGCTCGCCTGATATGTAGTTGTAAGAGATGAGGCCTCCGCAATCTGCATTGCCTGTCAGGGCGTGGTTATAGAGTTTTCCGTAGATTTCGTCCATATCTACGGGGATACCCATCAGTTCCTGGTATTCTTTGAAAATATTGATCCAGGCATTGAGGTCGGAAGTGCAGTTGTTGCAATGCACCATAGCTACGAGGCTTCCGTCGGGGGTGGTTACCATGTCAATCATTTCGTAGGGCTTGGACAATTCTTTTTCCAATACAATCATTGAGAAAGAGGAGGTGCCTGCCGATACGTTTCCAGTGCGCTGCTTTACGGCGTTGGTGGCAACCATGCCGGTTCCAGCGTCACCTTCGGGTGGACAGACGGGAATTCCTGCTTTCAGATGTCCCGATACGTCGAGGCGACTGGCTCCTTCGGGAGTAAGGAAGCCTGCGTTTTCACCGGCCGACAATACCTTCGGCAGAATATCCCGAAGTTTCCAGTCGTATCCTTTCGGAGCAATAAGTTTGTCGAACTTATCCACCATTTCAGAAGAATAGTTTTTGGTGATGGGATCGATGGGGAGCATACCGGAGGCATCTCCTATGCCCAGTACCTTTTGGCCGGTTATTTGCCAGTGGACAAAACCTGCAAGGGTGGTCAGGTAATTGATGGATGGAACGTGCTCTTCATTATCCAGGATGGCTTGGTAGAGGTGGGAGATGCTCCAACGCAGAGGGATGTTGTAGACAAATAGTTCGGATAGGGCTGCGGCAGCCTGGCTGGTATTAGTATTTCTCCAGGTACGGAAGGGTACAAGGATTTCTTCTTTTTCATTGAATGCCATATAGCCGTGCATCATGGCACTGACACCGATGGCTGCCAGGGTTTCTATCTCTGTATCGTAGAGGCTCTTTACATTGGTACGAAGGTCTGCGTAGCAATCCTGCAACCCATACCAGACAGCCTCGACGCTATATGTCCACAGTCCGTCGACTAACTGATTCTCCCAAGTATGGCTTCCCTGGGCGATGGGTTTGTTTTCCTGGTCAATCAAAACCGCCTTGATTCGTGTGGAACCGAGTTCTATACCAAGGATGGCCTTACCTGCCTCAATGGTTGATTTTGCATCTAATTTCATGGTATTAATGATAAATTACGGATTTATAGTACGATTATAAACTACGGATTACTGATTGCAAACTACTAGTTACGTTTGTGGTACGTGTAATTAGTAGTCCGCAATCGGTAATCTGTAATGATTATCAGCAAAGTGCCTTGTTCAGCATATAGTAGACTTCATTCATACGCAATTCTTTTTTGAACTCGCTAATGGTGGTATTTTCATCGATAACCACCATTTCGATGCCGGCCATTTCGGCAAAGTCTTCCCAATATTCCACCGTCAAGTCGTAGGAGAAGCTGGTATGATGTGTACCTCCGGCCAGAATCCAGGCTGCAGCGCCCACCTCGAGGTTGGGCATTGGAATCCACAGTGCACTGGCAACGGGCAACTTGGGCAGAGGCTTGCTCTTGATGCATTCTACTTTGTTCACAATGAGGCGGAAGCGGTTGCCCAGGTCTACGATGGTAGCGGCTACACCTTCACCTTGCTTGCTGGTAAATACCAGGCGGGCTGTTTCGCTGTCGATACCGATGCTCAGACGGTGCACTTCCAGTTTCGGCTTCTGTTCGGCAATCAGTGGACAGACTTCCAACATATGTGCTTGCAGGATGGCGCTCTTTTCTCCGTCGAAGTTCAGCGTATAGTCTTCAAGGAAGGAGCACCCCTTCGGCATACCTTGACTCATCACCCAAGTGGTACGGTACAGTGCTGCAGTTTTCCAGTCGCCTTCGGCACCGAAGCCGTAACCTTCTGCCATCAGTCGCTGTGAGGCCAGTCCGGGGATTTGGTCAAAGTCGCCCAAATCGTTGAAGTTGGTGGTGAAGCCTTTGGCACCCGTGTCTTTCAGCACGCGGCGAATGGCGATTTCGGCCTTGGCGGAGTTCCATACTTTGGTGTAGGCTTCCGTACGTGCGTCTTCCAGTTCGGGAGCGTGGTCGTAGAGCTTGAAGTATTCTGCTACGAGTGCCTTCACGTCCTCGTCGCTGACAGCATTGTAGTATGTCATCACATCATTGATGGGATAGTAGTCCACATGATAGCCCAATACCTGTTCGGCGCTGACCTTGTCACCGTCTGTCACAGCCACGTTGTTCATCTGGTCGCCGAAGCGGATGATGAGCATATCCTGCGCATCAGCCCATGCGGCAGCTACGCGCATCCATGCGGCAATCTGGTTTTGGGCTTTTTCGTCCTGCCAGTGGCCTACTACCACTTTGCGGTTCTTTCGCATACGTGTCACAATGTGTCCGAACTCGCGGTCGCCGTGAGCCGATTGGTTTAGGTTCATAAAATCCATGTCCATCGTCTCCCAGGGAATTTCCTTGTTGAACTGTGTATGGAAGTGTAGTAATGGCTTCTTCAGTTCCTGCAAACCGTGAATCCACATTTTGGCAGGAGAGAAGGTGTGCATCCAGGTGATGACCCCGATACACTTTTCGTCGTTGTTGGCGGCCTTGAAGGCAGCAGTTACTTCTTTGGATGAATTGACCGTACCTTTATATACTACCTTTACGGGCAGTTTCCCGGAATCATTCAGACCTTTCACCATTTCATTGCTATGTGCGTCTACCGCGATAACTGCGTCACCTCCGTACAAGAGCTGTGCTCCGGTTACGAACCATACTTCATATTGTTCAAATGCGTTCATACAATTTATTTTTATAGTTTATATTTAAAGAATGATAGTTATTTCTGTCCATAATAAGCGTTAGGACCGTGCTTGCGGCTGAAATGCTTTTCTATCAGTAACGGATTCATGGTCAGATTGGGGTTCACGGCATAGGCTATACTTGCCATTTTTGCCACCTGCTCCATCACTACGGCATTATGTACCGCTTCGTGTGCGTCTTTTCCCCACGAGAAAGGACCGTGGTTCTTTACCAATACTCCGGGAGTATGTACCGGGTTCAGCCCCTCAAAGCGTTTTACGATGACATTTCCCGTTTCCAGTTCATACGCTCCTTCCACTTCCTCCTTCGTCATGTCTGCTGTGCAGGGTATGGCGTCGTGGAAGTAATCGGCATGTGTTGTCCCGATATTCGGTATGTCACATCCGGCTTGTGCCCAGGCTGTGGCGTAAGTAGAGTGCGTGTGCACCACACCGCCGATTTCGGGGAATGCTTTATAGAGAACCAGGTGGGTCGGCGTGTCTGAAGAGGGCTTTAACCGTCCTTCCACGACCTTGCCGTCAAGATTCACTACCACCATATCCTCTGCTTTCATTTCATCGTAACTCACCCCACTGGGCTTGATGACTACCAGACCAGATTCGCGGTCAATGCCCGATACATTGCCCCATGTGAAGATAACCAATCCGTGCTTCACCAGTTCAAGGTTAGCATGGAATACTTTGTCTTTCAGTGCTTCCAGCATATTATTTAAATTACTAATTACAAGTTGTTGAATATTAGGTTCTCAGAGCTTAAATTTCGGAGCTTTGCGGTATGCCTTCTCATTAAACTGATATAAAGCAGCTCCACGTTTGGACCCCGTTTTGTCTATTTTGTCAGTTTTTTCTATATAGTCCATTTCTGCTATGCGTTTTCGGAAGTTCCGTTTGTCAATGCTCTCGCCGTATATAGCTTCGTATAAGCTTTGCAGTTGTGACAGCGTGAACAGTTTAGGTAGTAGATTAAAGCCGATTGGTTCGGTGGACGCTTTTTGTTGCATCAACTTCCGAGCTTTCTCCACCATTTGCGGATGATCAAAGATTAGCGCTGGCAGTTCATTGATATTTACCCAGAAAGCATTGTGTTGCTGTACGGATTCTTTGTCGTATTCGTTGATGTTGATGAGCGCATAGTAAACAATGGAGACTACGCGTTCTCCTGGGTCACGATCTATGGCTCCGAAAGCTTGGACTTGTTCCATATATACATCTTCCAGTCCGGTTAGTTCATTCAGGACTCGTTTGGCTGCATCATCCACGCTTTCGTCTTCCTGCACGAATCCACCCATCAGCGACCATTCGCCCATTGCCGGTTCGAAGTTACGCTTCAGCAACAGCAGGTTCAATTCTCCTTCATTGAAACCGAAAATAATGCAGTCGATACCTACATAAAGTTTCGGATTTGAACTATAGTAATTACTCATATCTTAATTTTTGTTTAAGGGGTATGCTGCATGGATATATATCATAGCAACATACCGATTTACCAGAAATACCAATAAAAAGCAGCAGTAATACCCAGGATGATAAGGGTATGAATGATATCCCATTTATTCCAACTCGCACGTGTAGCTGCTTTTTGTTCAGGAGTTGAAGTTCCGAATACCAGCCCTTGAATCTTTTCAGCGCTTGGGGCAGCTGTAAACATGCTGACTGCGATAACCACTACGATGCAGAACAAGAACATCCATCCGCAGAAAAACAGCCAGTTCATATCATAGAACAGATACTTGAAGGTACTGCTTGACACATCTCCTACATTGCTGTAATATACTTTTGCCCCCAGACGGGTTAAACCGATAATCATTCCGGCAATCAGTCCCCACATACCGCCTTGTGCAGAGGTGCGTTTCCAGCAGATCCCCAAGAGGAAGGCTGCGGCAATGCCTGGTGCTAATACAGATTGTACATCTTGTAAGTAGGTGTAAAGTACATCGCCTACACTGCGCATAATGGGAATCCAGAGTATACCCAATATCACAATCGCAACAGTTGCCATCTGTCCAATTCCTACCAGCTTTTTTTCAGAAGTGTTCGGCTTGAAACGTTTGTAGAAGTCAATGGTGAAAAGCATAGCAGATGAGTTGAACAAAGATGCGAGAGAACTCATCAATGCTGCAAGAATACCGCAAACAACCAAACCTTTGACTCCTGCAGGAAGTAATTTTGCTACTAGAGTTGGGAAAGCAGCATCTGCATTGGCATTTCCGTTTGCCAGCATAGGTAGAAAACCTTCTCCCCCGGTTCCGAGATATTTTTGGTGTAATGCGAAAGCAATCATGCCTGGGATAAGGAATAAGAATACGGGCAATAATTTCAGGTAAGCTCCGAAGATGGTACCGCGCCGTGCTTCCTTTTCATTCTTTCCGGAAAGTACGCGTTGCACGATGAACTGGTCTGTACACCAATACCAGAATCCGATAATGGCTGAACCAATCAGTGCACCCAACCAAGGGAAGTTAGGGTCGTTATTACTGCGTATAAGTTCTGTCATTGTGTTGCCATAATCGTTCACTGTGACTGCACCGCAGATTCTCATCATCTCATCCCAGCCTCCCAATTCTTTGAAGCCGAGTACAAGGATTATCAGTGAACCTAACAGCAAGATGGGGGTCTGCAGGATGGAGGTATAAAGTACCGACTTCATTCCTCCGAAGATTGTGTAGAGCGCAGTCAGTATAACCAGACCGATGGCGGCAATCCAAAAGAAGTCGATTCCCCAAAGTTCTTTTATACCGAATACTTGTTGGAATACTAATCCTCCTGCATAAACCGTCACGGCAACTTTTGTCAGTACATAGCTGATTAAAGATATTACAGACAATATTGTACGTGATTGTGGATTATAGCGACGTTCTAGGAATTCAGGCATCGTGAATACCATGCTTCGCGAATAGAACGGTACGAATACCCAGCCTAAGATAAGGATCATCCAACCTTGTATTTCCCAATGTGCCATCGCCATACCGCTGGAAGCACCGGCACCGGCTAATCCGATTAAGTGTTCCGAACCGATGTTGGATGCAAAGATAGATGCACCGATAGCGAGCCATGTGGCATCACGACCACCTAAAAAATAGTCTGCTGAGTCATTCTGTTTCTGTTTGACAACCCAGACAATAATTCCAATCAAAGCCAGGAAAAAGATTCCAATGACTAACCAATCTAATGTTTCCACGATAATAAATGATTTATAAGGTTATTGTTATTTTTCTACGGAAAATTTGAAGACACATTCACTGTTGTAAATTTGTCCGGGTTCCAGTACGACAGAAGGCCATTGGGATTTGTTGGGGCTATCCGGATAATGTTGTGTCTCGAGGCATACGGAAGCGCGCTGGTTGTAAGTAATGCCTTTTTTACCTTTTACGGTGCCATCCAGGAAATTCCCGGTATATACTTGTATGCCTGGCTCATTGGTATAAACTTCCAGGGTGATGCCGCTTATAGGCGATGTCAGTTTGGCTGCCACTTGGGATAGGTCACCTTTAGTATTCAGTACCCAATTGTGGTCATATCCGTTTCCGTTCTTTATTTGTTCAAAGTCCGTCCGGTTGATGTCTTGTGCCACACTCTTGGGAGTGGTAAAGTCCATTGGTGTTTCTTTGACGGAGATGATGTCACCCGTTGTCATGAAAGTACTGTCTACCGGAGTATAGTTGTCTGCATTGATGTATAAGATGTGGTCTGTTGCTGCCTTTGAAGGGTCACCTGATAAATTGAAATAAGAATGGTTAGTCATATTGATAACCGTCTTTTGGTCTGTTGTTGCACTGTATTTTATATCAATGGCATTGTCATCCGTTAACTTGAAAAGTACTTTTGCCGTAACATTACCCGGGAAATTCTCGTCTCCATCCGGTGAAATGCGGGTGAGCTCCAGAGTTGTGCTGTCAATGGGATTGGCACTGTATACTTGGTATTGCCATCCTTTGGGGCCACCGTGCAGGCAATGTCCGAAATTGTTCTGTGGTAACTGTATGGTATCTCCGTCAAGAACGATTTTCCCTTGGTTAATCCGGTTGGCGTAGCGTCCGATAGAAGCACCAAAGTCACTTGGAATGTTGATGTAATCGGCAATGCTGTCAAAGCCCAATACTACATCCTGCATAACTCCATTTTTGTCGGGTACCATAATGGATACAATACGTCCCCCAAAGTTTGTGATGCATACTTCCATGCCCGCTTTATTCTTCAGCGTATAAAGCTGTGTCTGGGCGTCATTGACTGTTGTTTGGAATTTTACTGGATCAAGACCGGACAGCGTAAGCGTTGTTTCTGTCTTTTGATTGCACGCAGTTAGCATCATTGCGGCAATTCCTGCAAGTAGAACATGTCTTTTCATGGTTTTGTATTTAATGTAAATGAGATGATTATCTTTCTTTGGGTGTAAAAGTAACACTTTTCTTTAGTGTAGGCTGTACACTTTTATATGTTATGCAACATAAGTGTCAAGAAACATATCTGTGCCAACTGGCTGTACAGATAGATGTGTTCGGAATAAACTTCTCGGATGATTTTGTTTTTAGAGTGGAAAACGGTGGAATAGGGGAGAAGAAAAAGGCGCTTCCCATTACTGGGAAACGCCTTTTATTTGAATGCTGATGTCTATTATTCTAATCTGCGGGCACCGTCGCTGATGACTACATCATATACTTTCGGGCTTCTGCCGAACTTCTTCTTGAATTCATCTTTTGCTTTTTCGATGAATGTACTGTACAATTCATCCTTTACCAGATTGATTGTACATCCACCGAATCCACCGCCCATGACACGTGAACCGGTAACTCCACAATCGAATGCAAGGTCATTCAGAAAATCGAGTTCTTCGCAGCTTACTTCATACAACTTACTCATGCCATGATGTGTTTCATACATCTTTTGGCCTACAGTTTCATAATCGCCTTTCTCCAGGGCGTCGCAAACGTCGAGTACGCGTTGAATCTCTTCGATGACATATTCTGCACGCATATAGTCTTCTGCGCTGATGTCGGCTTTGGCTTCTTCCAGCATGCCCATGGTAACGTCACGCAGGAATTCTACGTGTGGATGCTTCTTCTGAACAGCGGCAACAGCAGCTTCGCAGCTTTGACGACGTTTGTTGTATGCTGAAGATGCAAGTTCGTGTTTCACTACAGAATCTACAAGAACCAGACGATAGCCTTGCGGGTCGAATGGGAAATACTGATATTCCAGTGAACGGCAATCCAGGCGGATGAGGCTTCCTTTCTTTCCGAATACAGAAGCAAATTGGTCCATGATACCACAGTTTACGCCACAATAGTTGTGTTCTGTAGATTGTCCCACTTTTGCCAATTCAAATTTGTCTATTTTGTTGTCACCGAACAAGTCGTTCAAAGCATAGGCATAGGTACTTTCCAAAGCTGCTGAAGAGGACATTCCTGCACCCAGAGGCACATCGCCTGCAAAAGCTGTATTGAAACCTTTTACATCTACACCGCGTTTCATCATTTCCCGGCACACGCCAAAGATATATCTTGCCCAGCTTGCGCGGGGTGCATCTTCTTCATTCAAGCCAAATTCCACATAATCTTTCAGGTCGATGGAATAAGCTTTTACTGTGTTTGTGCCGTTGGGCTTTATTTCTGCAATCATTCCCTTATCGATTGCTCCGGGGAATACAAAACCACCGTTATAGTCTGTATGCTCACCGATAAGGTTGATGCGACCCGGAGAAGCATAAACAGCTCCCGTTGTTCCGTCAAAGTGCTTGATGAAACGGCTTCTTACGTATTCTATATCCATGATATTTATATTTTATAAGGTGAATAAATAAATTACCTATATTTTCTTGTTAATCGACCTTGATGTCCTTATTGACATTTTTGCAGCCTACCAAACCGTAGAACAACAGATAGCCAAGGGCTGCGATGATAACCCAGTAACTCGGCATGAAACCTGCAATGTCGGCCACCAAACCTTGGATAACGGGCAAGATGCCGCCGCCGCATACCAATACCATGAACAGACCGGAAGCCGCTGCCAGATATTTACCCAATCCTTCTACGGCCAGATTAAAGATACCACCCCACATGATGGAAGTACACAGACCTACCAGTACCAGATACATTGCGTTGATAGGTACTTCTGCAAATCCGAAAGAGAGACCTCCCGTAGCACTTTGTTGGAGTACCGGCAGATTGACAAGCGAACCGGTAGATGAGAAGATGGCAAGGAATACCAAAAGTAAGCCTAATGCGGAAGTAAAGGTAAGCATTGCCTTACTGGAGATTTTTGCACCCAATGAAGCGCCGGCCAGACGTCCAATCAGCATGAGGAACCAATATGTACCTACAACAAAACCGGAAATGGTGGAAGAAATGCCTGCTCCTCCCTTTTCAATCGGATCGGTCAAAAACAAGTTCAGAGTACCCGGTACACCAACTTCGACACCTACATATACAAAGATTGCTATAGCTCCCAAAATGAAGTGGCGGAATTTTAAAGCGCCTGACATCAACTTACCGATAGGTTCTGTTGAAGTTGCAGCATTGGGTTCCGGTATGGGCACAATCAAAAGAACGAAGAACGCGATGGCAAATACAGCCATTGCTGTGTACATTACAGGGAATATCTGAGAGATAGTAGCTTTTTCAATGGAACCGGCAATCAGGATACCTACGAACATCGGAGTAATGGTGGCCATTACGGAGTTGAAAGAACCACCCACTTGGATAAGCTGGTTTCCTTTGTTACCTTCGCCGCCGAGCTTGTTCAGCATCGGGTTGACTACCGTATTAAGCAAACACATGGAGAAACCGGCGATGAAAGCGCCAATCAAATATACGGCAAAAGCCATATCAGGGCTTGAATGACCTGATAAATATTGGATACCTACACCGATAAAGCCTACAGCTACTGCTATCAATGCCGTTTTTTTATACCCTACCCGTTGTAGTAAGATGCCGCTTGGTATTCCCATCACTGCATATGCAATAAAGTTACCAAAGTTACCCAACATCCCTAAAGCGTTGGATACTGAAAACTGATTTTTCAGTACGATTCCCATAGGGGCAGCAAGGTTGGTAACAAATGAAATCATACCAAAAAGGAAGATCATCGTGATAATTGCGATGAGTTTACCATTCTGTTTTTGTTGTGTCATGGTTTTGTAAAATTAATAAGTTTATAAATTGGATTAGTTTTTTCATTCTTGTACACCAAACTTGTAGATTGTCACTTGCTGGTACTCATCACCCGGTAGCAATACTGCCGACGGAAAATGGGACTTGTTGGGCGTATCGGGAAAACACTGGGCCTCAAAGCAGACTGCACTTCTTGCAGGGAAAGTGGCTCCATGGGCACCTTCAAAGCCCCCGAGCCAGTTTCCAGTGTAGAGCTGGACGCCATTTTCAGTGGTATATACTTCCATAGTTCGCCCGCTGTTGGGCTCTATGCAGGTGGCTGCAAGGCTCAGCTCTCCACTTTCAGTCTTGTTCAGTACATAGCAATGGTCATATCCTGCGCCATTCACAATTTGTGTATGTTTCTCATCAATTCGTTCGCCAAGAGTATGGGGAGTACGGAAATCCATAGGAGTACCTTCTACCTTCAATATCTCTCCGGTAGGAATGGATACTTCATCGATGGGTACATAAAAATCTGCATTGATGGTAACGATATTGTTTAAGACTGTAGGAGAGGGATTGGCTATACCGGCAAGATTGAAGAAACCGTGATTGGTCAGATTGACGATGGTGGCTTTATCGGTAGTAGCCCGGTATTCGATGACCAGAGCATTGGTCTCATCCTCCAGGCGATAAGTCATTTCTACTTCGAGATTTCCGGGGAAGCCCTCTTCGCCGTCGGCGGATGTGTAGTTGAAGATGACTGTTGATTGCTCTGGCTGGACGGCATCCCATACACGGGTATGGAAGCCAGTCGGACCACCGTGCAATGAATTGGGACCGTTGTTGATTGCCAATTGGTGCTCTTCGCCGTATAAAGTAAACTTTCCTTTGGCTATCCGGTTGCCGTAGCGTCCGATGGTAGTGTTTAGAAAAGGTTCCGGACTGTTGATTACATGTTCAATATTGTCGTGTCCTAATACAACATTGGCATATTTGCCATTTTTGTCGGGTACCATGATGGAAAGTATTGCACAGCCGTAATTAGTAACTGCAACTTCCATTCCCTGGGCATTCTTCAGGATAAACAAATCTGTCTTTTTGTTATTTATATCCTTTTGAAAGTCTTTTTGGTTCAAACCGGACAAATTACTTTCTGTTGGAGTAGTGTTTATCATATCCATGGTATTAATTAAATTTCTTGCAAATAAAAAGAAATTCTTTTGTTCCCCCAAGTAATTGGAAGGAAATGTGGAGAACATTTTAGGAAAGTTTAGCGTTTAACAAATGGAATACAAATTGATATTTTTTGTATGTTTGCCCCCGGAATCTAAAAAAATCACATCATTAACAGAAAGTTCTAATAAAAACAACGAATGTATCCTCTAAAATTTGAGCCTATTCTGAAGCAGACGCTTTGGGGAGGCGACAAGATTATTCCATTCAAACATTTGAATGATACCCTTGCCAATGTAGGCGAGAGTTGGGAAGTGTCGGCAGTAGAAGGCAGTGAGTCTATAGTGGCCAATGGTGCAGACAAAGGATTGACGCTGCCGGATATGGTCAGAAAATATAAGGAAGACCTGGTAGGAGAAGCCAACTATGCACGTTTCGGAAATAAGTTTCCTTTATTGATAAAGTTTATTGATGCCAAGTTGGACTTGTCGATTCAGGTACACCCGGGTGACGAGTTGGCTAAGAAACGTCATAACAGTTTTGGTAAAAATGAAATGTGGTATGTTATTGCTGCTGACCAGGGTGCCAAGCTGATTTCCGGTTTTGCAGAGCAGATTACTCCGAAAGAATATAAGGAACGAGTGTATAATGGTACGTTTGCGGATGTTCTGCAGACTTGCGCCATTAAACCGGGCGATGTGTTTTATGTGCCTGCAGGTCGGGTACATGGAATCGGTGCGGGAGCTTTTGTAGCAGAAATACAGCAAACGTCGGATATCACTTACCGTATTTTTGATTACAATCGTAAGGATAAGGATGGTAAATCAAGAGAACTGCATACAAGCCAGGCCATTGATGCCATTAATTTTGCAGATGTGCAGGACGATTTTCGTACGGAGTACGAGCAGGTGCAGAATGAACCGGTAGAAATGGTGGCAAGCCCGTATTTCACGACTTCCATCTATGATATGACGGAAGAAATCACTTGTGACTATTCTGAACTGGATTCTTTTGTTATCTTTATTTGTGTGGAGGGTTCTTGCCGTATTATTGATAATGAGAAGAATGAAGTTTCCGTACAAGCGGGCGAAACAATCCTGCTGCCAGCTGCAACCCAAGAAGTGACGATTGTGCCTGAAGGAGCAGTGAAGTTGCTTGAGACGTACGTATAAAAGTGCTCAGACTATATCGGATAAAAAAGAGGGGATGACTGTTATGGCCATCCCCTCTTTTTTTATCCGATATTCTATCTCTTTCTTCCAAATATTTTTCTGAATTTCTTCATTACCTTTACCCCCAATACTATACCGTCAAAAACAGCCATACCCGTGTTGAATGCTCTCATCATGGCATTTGCCTTGTTGGTAGCTGGTTCCAGCGGAGCAAAAATTTCTTGTGTAAGCCCAGTCATGATTTCTTTCTGGAGTCGTATTTCTTGTAGCAGCATGGCTTTTTTCTGGGCGATGCTTTCTAAAGTGACGGGAGTCGTATTGGTCGTATTATCCATGAATATTTCGAATTAATTGTCTAAGAATAATTCTGCGATAAGTTTTACTGTCGGATCAATAATGAGCTTTTTGCGGAATAGGACAAGCAGAACGATGAGTAGGATATGGAAGCACGTGATAAGTGCAAAACTCATCATTAGCCCGCCTACCAGCGGAGCTAAGATATAGACCAGCGTAAACGACAGATGAAACAGAACCACTACGCCGAGTATGACGACCAATAGCACCAATAAAAGTGTAGAAAGCAGTTTGGATAGTTTTTCGGTGACTTCCAGTTTGGTATATTCTTTTTGCAGCTCCAGGTATTTCTTGAATTCAATGAAGAGCTGCTGCATATTTTCTATACTTTTGTCGTCTGCAAACATAGTGGTTCTGTTTTTTACCTTATTCCGTTACCTCACCTTTGATTTCCGCAGCAATTTCATCTACCAAGTCTTCCATTTCGCTTCGGTTCAGACGAATCCCTTTCTTACGGAGAATTTCTGCGATTTTGTTACGGGTGTCTTCTCCTTTTTCAGGAGCAAATAAGATACCGAGGGCTGCACCTACTGCGGCGCCACCCAGGAAAGCTGCTAAAACATTTAATCCTTTCATAATGATATTCCTTTCTTTTTTGAGGTTCGTACGACAAAACTAACAAATTTTTTTGAAACTTTGTTCGGAATATCAGTTTTTTTATGATTGTCTTTATCTTCCAACTCCTTTTGGGGTGTTGTTTTGCGAGGTTTGCTTTTTTCTTCTCCAAAAGTCTCCATTCGTACGGCTCCCGCGATAGATTTTGTTTTCCTTGGTTTTGGCCTTGATTTCTTCAGTCTTGATTTCCTGGGCTTTTAAACCATCGGCGGTGACAAAAGGGTGTTCTTTTATTACTGGGATACTTTTCCCTATCAATTTTTGGATATCTTTCAGGTAAGGCAGTTCTTCCGATTCGCAAAAGGAGAGGGCAATACCGTCGTGGCCGGCACGTCCGGTTCGTCCGATACGGTGCACGTATGTTTCCGGAATGTTGGGCAACTCATAGTTGATGACGTGTGATAGTTGGTCCACGTCGATACCTCGTGCTGCAATATCGGTTGCTATCAGTACACGCAGTTCATGGTTCTTAAAGCCGGTCAGTGCTCGCTGTCGGGCATTCTGCGACTTGTTTCCATGTATGGCTTCGGCTCTTATTCCGGACTTACTAAGGGTACGTGCAAGTTTGTCTGCTCCATATTTAGTTCTGGTGAAGATAAGTACGGACTTGATAGCCGGATTCTTCAGCAGATGAATCAGTAAGTCTTTTTTCTCTTTTTTCTCAACAAAATAGACTGATTGGGAGATTGTGTCAACCGTAGACGATGCAGGGGTGACTTCCACTTTCTCGGGGTGCGTCAGCATGGAGTTTGCCAAGGTCTCTATTTCCGGAGGCATTGTGGCCGAAAAGAAGAGGGTCTGTCGTTTTGCGGGCAATAACTTTAATATGCGCCGGATATCATGTATGAATCCCATGTCCAGCATCCGGTCCGCTTCGTCCAATACGAAGAACTCGAGCGCTTTTAGGTTAATGAAACCTTGGTTGACCAGGTCTTGCAGTCGTCCGGGAGTTGCAACCAGTATTTGTACTCCACGTTTCAGTTCATCTGTCTGTGGCTTTTGTCCTACACCGCCGAAGATGACGGCATGTCTCAATCCGGTATACTTACCATATGCACTGAAGCATTCTCCTATCTGTATGGCCAACTCGCGGGTCGGCGTCAGAATGAGTGCTTTGATACTTTTGCGGTTATCCGTTTTATACAACTTTTGCAAGATAGGGATGGAAAATGCGGCGGTTTTGCCTGTTCCGGTTTGAGCACATCCTAATAAGTCTTTTCCTTGAAGTAATATAGGGATCGATTTTTCCTGGATTGGGGTAGGGGTGGAATACCCCTCTTCTTGAAGAGCCTTCAATATAGGTTCTATCAAATTCAAATTTTCAAATGTCATGTAATCAATTAAGTGAGCCTCATGCTCTGTTTGTATTTGGCAAATATACGTCAAGTCTTCCGGGAAATCTCTTTTTATGGAGGGGTTTAATTATATTTAACTAAGGATGCTGAGGTATAATCGCATGTTATGGTGTACTTTTGCTCCATATTTAGATAGTGGCATGGAAAAATGATGAAATTGCATTTAAAATATCTTTGGATTGTATTGATGGCTTGTACTTTGACTGCTTGCATGAATGGTGGGGGTGACTTGGCCGGTAAGTGGCAGTTGCGTCAGTACCAATATGCCGACGGTACATCAGAGAAGGTGGACAGTGTATTTTATAATTTTCAAAAAGGAAGTTTTTCTGCCATATGTTTGTTGAAAGATGGAGGGTTGACTACGTTTTTTGGAAATTATTCTTTGAAAGGTGCTGAAATTTCCATTATTTTGTTGCCTGAAAGCGTTAACGATAAAAATTATGATACTTATTTCGGGTGGCCGGAAGGAAAATGTACCTTTAAAGTAGAAGATTTGTCCTACTCTTCATTGCGTTTGGAATATGGGGGCACGAAATTTATTTTTCGAAAATTTTGAGATAAAGAATAAGAATAGACGATTTTACTAATAAAAACAATAGAAAAGATGAAAAAATTAGCCGTATTGGGAATGGGAGTATGCATAGCTCTGGCATTCTCTTCTTGTAAATCAAGTGAAAGTGCTTATAAGAAAGCATATGAAAAGGCAAAACAGCAGGAATTGGCTGAGCCGCAAACAACTGCCCCTGCTGAAGAGGTGGCTCCAGTGGTTACCGCTCCAGTAGAAGTAAAGGTGGTGGAAAGTGCACCTGCCGGCATGCGTCAGGAAAAGGTGACTGTGGTATCAGGTGGTACCAGCTTGAAAACCTTTAGTGTAGTTTGCGGAGCTTATAGCGTGAAAGCTAATGCGGAAGGTGTGAAGCAGGCATTGGTGAATGAAGGCTATACTGCAATGGTGGTTTACAATGCAGAAAGAAACCTGTATCGTGTAGTTATCGGTACATTCGATGACAGAGCATCCGCCGAGAATCTGCGCGACTCTTTCAAAGCTAAACATCCTTCGAATGATGACTTCCAGAAGGCATGGTTGCTGTATAGCGTCAATTAATAGAATTCTTTTTGGTAATTCATAACAGAAAGGAATGTATGTTTCCTTTCAAGATGAGGCAGTAACTGCGAAGTTACTGCCTTTTTCATGATATGCCGAAAGAATGTGAAGGCTGGCGCTGTCGCGTGTTTGGTTTGGCAAAACAAAGTGTTTCCTTTAACAGAACAGTTTGTTTCATTAAAGAGAACACTTTGTTTCTCTTAACAAAAGAGTGTAGTTCGTTTTAATCTTTTATAAATCAGCGATTAAAAGTGTTTTTATAAAGATGCAAGTAACGATATAGTAGTGGAAGTCCAGCTACACATTGCATTGCTCTGCATAATTTCAAATATCTCTCTACGACAAAGATAGTCAATGTTGTTAATAGTTACAAGTTAATCAAAACTTATTTTAGTTTGTAATTGGTTGTTTAATGCTTCAAGAATAAGCCTTATAGCGATAAATTAACAACTAATAATGTCTAAATACTTATTCTCATCTCTTCCCAAAAGTATATAGTAATTACGTAAATACCACATAAGGATTCATGCAAGTTATTTTCCAAAGTTTATCATCTTCGTCATAATCAAAGTAAATTCCATTAATATTACTGACTTTAGAAAAGTCAATATCTGATTCACCTATTTCATTTATAACACTAAAATTCGGACTAACTAAATATTGCTTATCATTAATTATTCTTGCCATTAACCTTTTTGTTCTTTTATGTACTTTTCCATATCTGAAGTTAGGAACTTTTTTAATTTTTATAAATTTTCTCTTCGAAAATCTTACTAATAAATCGATCCATAATGCTGCATTTTCTGATACTTGGTTTTTATAGTAATCAGCATGGTCTATTAAATCTTGTTTATATGTTCTAATGCTTTTTTCCCAAAGATCATCATCATATAAGTTGGCAATTTCATAGGCAGAAATCCTTGAGCGAATTCCTGCTTGATAGATTTTAACTGATTTTATGTTAGGTAATCCTAATTCTACAAGAATAGCCAATTCTTCGATAGTATCCGCTTCTTCAATTAAATTCTGTTTCTTCATTTTCTTTGAAATACCATTGAGAACCCAAGGCATATTGAAAGAATAATGTTGAGTTACTATATTAACTGCATTTTCATGTTGAACGATATCTGACATGGATATTCCACTTAACCACTTTTTTCGTATCTCTTTTATATCAACACTATCTTCAAATTTTTCTTTATATATATTCACATCTCTAATGACGTCTTCTATATTTTCAAGAAGTGAAATGCGTTCTTCTAATGTTTTATCACTTACTATATAGCTTTGAACAATACTAATAATCTCGCTAAGCTTCTCATCTATTTGCAAATCTGAATTGATTGGAATACCAGAAGATACAATACTTTCCCAAATACTTTTTTCTATCCCTACCTTTTTTGTTATACCTTTAATTCTAGCCTTTATAAAATCGAGAACTTCATCGCCAGTAATATCTTCATAATATTGAGCTTGTATATAGGCTAAGGATTTAGTAAAATAACTATCAATCCATTCCAATGTGTTTCCTTCAAAATTATTCGAATTATGCAATGATAATAATCCGTCATCAATCAAATCAAGAAGATCATTAACTTCATCTAAAGACTCATCAATTTCATTAATACGATTTTCAGCAAGTAAATTAATTAAGTTATCAAATGCTATTCCGTTAAGTTGAGCCACTGTTTTAAGTGTCCTTATTAGTTCCAAACAACCACTCTCTGCTCTATCTATATTACTCTTATTAAGATATGCAGAAATCATTTTTCTTTCCCAATTTATTTTATTCTCGTCTTTTTTGGTTATATCATGAGCAACTAAAATTTTGCCTTCATGATCTACAAAAGCACGCCCCGCTCTACCAGCAATATTCCAAAAATCTCTTTTCGTAATAGGATTACCTGATTGATACAAAGTTGAGAAAATTACAGTAGAAACTCCAAGATTAACTCCTTGTCCTAATGTTGAAGTCGCTATAATAACTCTTGGCTTCTCACTTCTCATTAATCTTTCTAAGGGAATTCGCACATCTGAGATCAAATCTGCATTATGACAGAAAATTCCTTGTTTAGCAAACTTAACCCATTCCGTATCTTCACCATAAGATTCTATGCAAGCCAGTTTAAAGGCTCTCCAATTGGCCTTGTTTCTAAATCTAAACTTCTGTTCTTCAGGCTGAATACATTTTTCATACTCTCTTGCAATGGCAAAAACAGATTTCTTGATTCCAACGAATATTAAAACAGGACCAAACTTCCTTAGTTTATATGCAGTAGAAGCTATGGCTTGGTTCTTATTTTCAGGAAAGTAATGCATTATCCTTTCTTTAGGCTTCTTAGGCAACTTTTGTCGCATAATAAAATTAGGATTAAATGAATTTCTTTCTGCATCAGTGCTTTTCCAATTTAAATTCACAGAAACTCCATTCCATTCCATTATTCCGATTCTTTCATCAGAAGGTCGCCAATTCTCTTTGTAAACATTATCAGTAGAATCCGTTAGCCATTCAGATAGATCTTCTGCATTGGGTAAAACGGCAGATAATAACAAGAATCTTCCACCATTAGCTTTTACATGATACTTTAATTCCTCATAAAACATTTCATTAACTATGAGTCTTTTATCAGTTCCCAATAAATGTCCTTCATCTATAATTACAAGTTTGATACATGATAAAATATCCTCATTGCTTCTAAAGAGTGCTTTGGCCTTTTCTGGTGTTGCTACAATTACGGATGATTCGTCTATAATTCTTTCATCAAGCTTACTAAATAAACTTCCACCATATAGATGTGAGACTGAAACATCAAGATTGCTAAAAATCTCATCAAACGAATTTTCTATTTCGTAAGCTAGTGATCTATAAGGGGCTATAAAAAGAATTTTCGCTTTAGGTTCATTTAATAGACAGTTTAAAATCGCAATTTCACCAATTCTTGTTTTTCCACTACTTGTAGGAATGCTAACAATACTCCCCTGCTTATTATTCAAAACCTTTGGTAAAGAGTTTCTTTGAGTAAGAAACAATTCTGTTATACTGCCATTTTTATAAACTAATGATTGTATATACTTTAACGGAAGTTTATCTTCCGTATTAAAATAATTTCCTAATACATACCATAATGAGGATTCTTTAAATCCATCTATAATGAGAAGTAATAATCGAATAACCCACCAAACATCAGGTTCACCTCTCATTGCGGCTACTTCTTGAAGATTT
Source organism: Bacteroides sp. AF20-13LB (assembly GCF_003603065.1). Lineage (NCBI taxonomy): Bacteria > Pseudomonadati > Bacteroidota > Bacteroidia > Bacteroidales > Bacteroidaceae > Bacteroides > Bacteroides sp. AF20-13LB. Next base: position 42,862 of record NZ_QTMH01000013.1, on the reverse strand, counting down.
ACAAGATCCTTTTTTGCAATTTCTAAAAAATCTTTGTTTCCTGTCTGATAAAATTGCACATAATAATTTAATGATTTTGCTATAATTATCTCATAAATTTTTGTAGCATTATCTTCTTCAAAATGTTCAGCCAGATATTCATCCCCATAACTGGAGTTTGTAATAAGTTTATCGATTTCACTTAATAACTGATCAAATTTTCTATTAAGAAATAGAGATACTAAACTTGAAATCATTGTATCACTCTCAAGTTTGCCTATAAGTATAAATGCCTTAGAGTATTGAAAACAAACGTAATAAGAAAGAGCGGAGATTAGACAAAATAGTTTCTTATTTTTTGTCTGAATATGAATAGAACCGTGTATATACTCAAGTATTAAAGCTCCTTTTTCTAGAGAATGAGATGCTTTTAGATAATTATGTTCACTAAAATAATTACATCCAATATTTAGATATTTGAAAGCTAAGATATTTAGCTGCTCATCTTTAATTGTATATCGAGGAAAATTTTCTTTAGATTCTTCCGTATTATATAGGATATATCTAGCGTTAGCTTGAGCTATTAAGTTTTGCAAAGTAGAATCTGATTCTAATTCTTGGTAGCTTTTTTCAACATGCTCTATATTCATAATAAATCAGGGTTAGATATTAGTTCTTCTGCTTTTTCAAATATGGATTTAATAAACTCTTCTGGCTGACCAATTCCAATAGAAATGAAAACCAAATTTGAATTATCACTATTCAAATGTTTTTCAACTGTTTCTGAAGTCTTGGTATTACTTAGTAACAAACCAACATAAATAAGGTCGCCTCTATCTTTTATATCTTGCACTATATAATCATCCAGCTTTCGAGCAAGTAATTCATCTGATTTTGCTATTTCTTCTACTAAGAAAGTGTACGATAAAGGCAAAGTATCTTTGTTTAAAGATTTGGTAATATCTTCAACTACATTCTTTTGAGGAGTAGTGCGAAATTTCGATTCTCCCAAATAAATTTTGATTTTCTCATTACCATTTTCTTCAAATAAATCAACCATCAAAGTGTCATCTCCTTTAATGGCTTGATCAACATTTGGATTATATTTCAATTTATATACCTTGATAAATTCTTTTTTTTGTGATGCTTGAATATAATCAGTAAGTAATATTTCCGTAGCATTACCTTTTTTCACCTTATCCGTAATAGGTAATTTTCTATGCTGCTCTGCATATTTAGCAAAGCCTAAACTTTTATATTTTTCTTTTAACCTAGATATTCTAAACTGAGTATAATGGTGATTAATTATTTTTTTTGCCATCCATTCTATTAACTCATCATCTACAGCTGTAATTTCAGTAAGTTCCCTGTGGCATTTCATATAGGAATCTGGCAAATCATTTGCAGCAAGCCATTTCCCATAAGGATGTGAATTATCTGGATGCTTCCCAATTAACAGTTCTTGTTTCGTCATAATTTTTAGTTTAAAACAAAGGAAAAATCATTTTACTGCTTTAAAACTGGCAGAAACAGTATTGTAGTAGCGCAATCCAGCTACATATTCTGTTGCTCTGTACAATTTCAAGTATTACTCTAACACAAATGTAATTAATGTTTTTGACGGTTACAAGTTAATCTGAATTTATTAGAAGGCTTGGTATTAATTGGAGGGTACTAAAAAACTTTTTATAGAAAATTACCCCTCTACTGATAGTTCTGAGAAGAGTAAAATCTGATTTTTGGGGTGCCCTTCATTATATTGTTTACCTATAAATATCTTTTTGAAAAGAATGGTAACTACTGCTATTTTTCTTTCTACCTTAAAGGAAGAAAAAAAGCATTCTGTAAATCGACATTGATACTAAGTAAGTTACAAAGAAAATATGGGGCTGGCGGTTACCGTCAGCCCTATTTTTTCATGCCCAATTTTGAAAACTTTGCAACCGAAGAAAGAAAAATAACCCATTGGAACAAAGGAATATTTTATGGAAGAGAACAGAAATGATATTGAGATACTCAAAGCAATGATAAAGGAAAACTTTGAGGAACAACGAAAACTGATTGCCAAGCTGGAAACGGCTCTGGAAGCAGTAACCAGTTTCAACGGCAAGCAAATGCTGGACAGCCGGGATATGCGCCTGATGCTGAAAGTATGCGACCGGACACTGATCCGCTGGCGTAATTCCGGCAAACTCCCATTTTTCAAACTCAGCGGCAAGATTTACTTCTGGGCTTCTGACGTATATAAATTCCTGAGAGAAGAATGTCTAAACGAAGATTTCATATCCGATTCTATTAACTCATAAATAAAAATTCACATGGAAAATCAAGCTAAAGTAATCGTCATAGAACGAAACAAATTCGCATCACTTGTCAAATCACACCGCAAATGTCTTCAGATGCTGAACATCCTGACCTACATCTACACAGTTAAGGAAGTAAGCCTGACCCTGACCTTGCAGGAAATCTGTGAAGTCCTGCACATGACTCCCGAGGAAGTGGAGATACAGCGACAGAAAGGATATATCCGCTTCACGACACAGAAAGGGATGACCGTCTATGAAATCACGGACCTGCTCCGATTGGAGAATATGCTGGAGATGGGGAGTGTCTATCGTAAGATCGACAAAAAAGTAATGAATCTCGAACCTCTAAATAATGAATAAACAATGAAAGAAGAAGAGCAAGACAAGAAACAGCGGAAGCGTCTGGTACACGCTTCTCTGTTTAGTGGATTCGGCGCCCCAGACCTGGCTGCCGAATGAATGGGATGGCAGAATGCCTTCCATTGTGAGATAGACGATTTTTGTAATACCATTTTAAATTACTGGTTTAAAGATGCAAAAAGTTATACAGATGTCGCAACGACAGATTTCAGAGAATGGAGAGGAAAAATCAATGTCCTTACAGGAGGTTTTCCTTGTCAACCATTCTCTGTCGCAGGCCAAAGAAAAGGAGCGGATGATAACCGTTACCTCTGGCCTCATATGCTCAGGGCCATACATGAGATCAGGCCCGATTGGGTCATTGGTGAGAACGTTGCTGGCATCCTCACGATGGTACAGCCCGGCCAGGAGACTGAAGTGGGAAGTCAGTCCACTCTATTCGGAGAGAGTGAGCCTGTATTTAAAAGACGGCAGCAATATGTTGTTGAAACCATTTGCCGTGATCTTGAACGTGAAGGATATTCCGTCCAGCCGGTACTTATACCGGCTTGTGCCGTCGGAGCTCCCCACCGCCGGGACCGGGTATGGTTTATTGCCCACCGTGACAGCCCAGGATTACAAGCGCAGGGGACCGAACAGCCGCCAGCAGGGATTGCCGGAGATGATCCATGAAATACTCCTTCCCACTCCATTGGCTACGGAGATACACCATCCGGAAAGGGTTCACAAATGGAAACAGGCCCATGCTCCATCCCTGCACAGCCAGCTCAAAGGGGAGAAGAAACCCAACGGATTGAGCGACTTTCTGGACTTTTACGGGATGCTGCTGCCCACCCCGGTAGCCAGCGATGCCGGTGTGGGTGCGGTAATGGGGAAAAACGACAAGATCATAGTGACACCGAAAGGAAAGGTGAGAAAGATCAATCAGAAAGGCCATGTCTGGAGTGTAGGGCTTGGGAGGATGGCGGAGCTTCTGCCCACTCCGACAGCGAGGGACTGGAAGGGCGCGGCAAGCCCGGAAAGTCTGGAGAAGAGAGGCCGGATACCGGAAAAGAACAGCCTGCCCGATTTCTTCGCCCGGACTGGAAAGAGTTTCCAGCTGAATCCCCTGTTTGTAGCCGAGATGATGGGCTTCCCCCCCGACTGGACGGTATCTCCTTTTCTCGGTGAAGACAGGCATCCATTAAAGGATACGGGAACGCTATCGTCCCCCAGGTAGTCTACGAGATATTTAAAGCAATAGAAGAAACCTATAAATTAAACAGTCATGAATAAAGTATCAATATTTGAACATCCTGAGTTCGGACGCATCCGGACACTGGAAATTGACGGGAAAATATGGTTCTGCGCCTCAGATGTTGCCGCCGCACTTGGCTACTCCAATCCGAGAGATGCCGTCGTAAGACATTGTAAACCAATGGGCGTCGTGGTTTACGACACCCCTACACGCAGTGCCGTCCAGAAAATCAAGTACATCAGCGAAGGGAACGTATACCGGCTGATTGCCGGTAGCAAGCTGCCTTCCGCTGAGAAATTCGAAAGCTGGATATTTGATGAACTGGTTCCCGAAACACTAAAGAACGGTGGCTATCTTCTTAAGAAGAATGGCGAAACGGATAATGAACTACTTGCGCGTGCCATATTGCTCGCACAGAACCGTATAAAAGAGCGAGACAGCCGTATTTCAGCATTGGAGAAGGAGAACAACTATGCTATCCTGAAACTCAAGCTACAGGCCCCAAAAGTTCAGTATTATGACAAAGTCCTCCAATCCCAAAGCACCTACACGACCACACAGATAGCGAAAGAATTGGGAATGACTGCCGGTATGCTGAACAAACGGCTTCGATGGGCAGGCATCCAGTTCCGTCAATCCGGTCAATGGCTGCTCAAAGCTCCTTATCAGAATCAAGGCTATACGGCAACCCGGACCCATGTATGGGAAAGCCGCACAGGAGAAACCGGCACGGCCATGTTGACCGTTTGGACGGAAAAGGGTCGGTTATTCATACATTATCTTTTTGAGGCTTATCTGGTATAGCCGGAATATAAGACTGGGATAAATAAAAAAGCTACTGAAACAAAAATTCAGTAGCTTTTTTATTGCTTTCAATTGATACTATCTCAACCGTGGTCCCGTTTTCTTCTTTTCTTTCACAGGCACAATCTCTTGTCGGGGTGCTTCTTGCGGCCTTATCCTTTCACTTACAGTCTCACTCTGAAGAAGCCTGTTTAAATACCGGAGGTCCTTCAGCAATTTCTGTTTGCATTCTATCTCCAGGGAATGGGCCATATTCGACATCGGGCTGGTACTTTTCTTGACAAGCGGACCGTTCAGGAGATCATCTTCTATATACAGGGTATAACGCTTCAAAATCCCTTCAATATCCTTCGGCGTTTCAGCGGCATCAATCGCCTCCTGAATGGCCTTATAATTCTTATCCATATAACAGGCCTTATACAAGTCATCGGCATGCCAGTCAAAGAAATGAAGATAGTTTTTTCCCAGTTGCTGGTTATACTCTTTTATATCGCTTTCCACAACCCCTTTCTTCTTGTCAAGATATTGCTGCAATTGTTCGATCCTTAAATCACTTTTATCCATTGTTGTCCGATTTATAGTTCCATGTCCGTTTCAGTTTTGCTCTGAAAGGATATATCCAGTTCTCTTTCCTGATGGAAATTATCCGCTATCACGAATTTAATCTCCGCATTCTTGCTGCTTCGGTTATGATAGAAGAGCGTGAATACCTGGCGGCAGGGATCGCTGTCATCCAACTCCGCTATCGAATCCAACGGTTGCATCTCCCGGTTCACCAGATAGACCTTCTTCTTGTCGTACACCTCGCCGCTGCCCTCCATCTGTATATAACCGATTTGATAGCCGGCTTCCTCATAGTTTCCGCTACGATTGAGTGTCAGACGAATCTCCACGGTTTCATCCGGGGAAATGGTCTTCTGGAGATACCAGGACGTTAGCGAGAAATCATAAGCCTGCTGTACTTCCAATTTATCATCACAGCCACCCAGCAGGCAAAGCAATGTGAGCATGATACCACTTATTATTAATTTCATCTTCATGATTTTACGTATTACTAAATGAATAATTTACTTGATTGAGTCCGTTGTCGGCTAACGCCTGATGCCCGTTTTTATCTTTCTTTCAGGCGGCTCTTCTCTCTTCTTTTCTGTTTTATTAGCCGTCTGTTGCAAATTCTCTTCGGGAGGCGTTTGCGCAAGGATATTCGCGAATTCCCGGTAATCCCTAACCAACTGCTGCATACACTCCAACTTCAGGAAATGGGCAACATTCGTTGTCCGGCTGGAACTGTTACAATCCACCTGACCGTTCAACAGTTTGCTCTCACAGTAAGCAATGTTGTCCTCAACAATATTCCGAACCGTATCCATGTCCTTTGCCCCGTCCACCGCCTGCCGGAGTATCTTATAACACCCGGACATAAAATGAGACTTATACAGGCTCTCCGCATTCCATTCGAAAAAGTGCAGGAAATTCCCATTCATCTTCTTGCTTTGTTCACGTATGTCCCGGTCTTCCCGGTTTATTTTCATATCCAGCCAATGAAGCATCTCATCCACGTTCCAATTGCCTTGTTCCATACTATTGCCGCTAATTAAAAATGTACTTGACACCGACAACTACCGCCGTGTGGAAATTCCCCACGGATGATCCGAAGAATATCCTCTGGCGGACATTGAAAAGAAAAACCAGCCTGTCGGAAAGGAACGCCTCCATCTCGAAAGCCGGGGCAAAACCATAAATGAAGCATCCGTCATTCTTTAAAGTCGCCCCGTCATAGAGCAGCTTGCAGTTCCAGTTGGTCGTCTCATAACCCGCCAGAGCGGAAAGACCGGCAGAGAAGAACACGTTCCTGCCACGGTCCGAGAAGAACGGCACGAAATAGCCTACCTCTCCGGTAAACTGCGCTTTGGGAATCGCAATGTCCTTGTAGGAATAGTGCTTCTTCACATAATCCGCCCCGAACAGCCAGCGGGAATGGTTCCGGTTATACCGGCTCAGAGCCACTCCGAGCTGAAAGTTACCACGCAGATGCTTCACATTCGAACCGAAGTCGTCCACACCGCCTAACATGAGCTGGATACCTTTCTGTCCCGGCAGGTAACGCTGGGCAAAGCATTCGCCTGCCACAAAGGGCAGACAAATGCATAACATAATAAATAAAACTCTTTTCATGATTACTCACCGATTAATTCATTCACAATACGCGCATCCACCAGATCACTGTTCTCCATATAGAACCGCTGGTGACGGCCTCCCCCTTTCTCGTAAATTTCCACTTCCAGCAACTTGTCGTCAGGAATGACAATCTTCGGGAAGGCATACACGATACGTCCCGTGCTCTTTCCCACGATGCGTGTCAGGGCATTGAGCGTGCGTACCGGTTCAATATAAGTTTCCTGCCGGGCCGTCCTTTTGGCTATCTTCTTATCCACTATCTTAAACCGCACGAAATCCACATCGAAAGGCACATTGGAATTGTTCGTCAGGGAAACATGGAAGAATATCAGGTCCTTATGCACATAAATGCCCTTCAAAAGAGCCTGCATCCCGAACTGCCTGCACCCGATATGCTTCACGTCCCTACGGTCCAGCCGGTGGATGGTGTACATCACGCTGGCAATGACCGTCGGATCTTCCTCGCCCAGTTCCGTGACACGGATGGAACTGCCTCCCTTCTTTTCTCCCTCGTCCGGGTTCATCCACTGGTCCATATTGATATTCAGCGTGGAAGGCTCCTCCTTATAAACCACATTGAAAGAAAAGAAAGAACCGTCTCCCGTAATCACGGAGAAGTTCGTCTCGCCCGGAAACTCCTTCACCGCCGCCTTGACACGCACCACATTCTCGACCCCGTCAGCTTTACCTGCGATGATATTGTTACTTCCCAGGTCCACGTAACGAACTTCAGTGGGAAAGAGGATATGCACCGTCTTTCCGAAAGTGACCTCTATCTTATAAGGAGTGATATGCTGGCCCGCCGTCAGAATCCTGACGGGATTTGCCGGTCTTTCTTCCTGTGCGAAACCGGATACCGAGGCCAGTACAGCCATCAATAATGCTATTACTATTTTCATTGTCTTATCTTTTTTATTAAAGTGAATAATCCGTTATTGTTTCTTTGTGACCAGCAGCACCTTATATCCGGCTTTCAGCGTCACCTTGACCGCACGGACCCGCCCGGCAATCAACCGCGTGCCGCCCTGCATGACTCCGCGCGTCAGGTCCATGACCACCTGCTGTCCGGCAGAACGTGCGAATGATACGCTGTTTCCCATGCTCTCGCTGACCGTCCCAGCCGCATCCTTTGCCGCATTGCGGGTTTCCGATCCGGGAACGAAAATCCCTTTTTGCCCGTCTATATCGTAAGTCGCCAACTGCACGGGGATGATATTTCCGGCATACTCGATGCTGCTGATCAGGATATCCAGACGCTCTCCCTGTATGACCGCCGCACCCGTTACCAGACTGTTCTCCGGAACGGTAATACTTCCTGCCTGCAGAGGTTGCAGCAACCGGAGTCTTACCCTGCCTCCCTGCTCAATGGTCTGGTTCTCCGAAATGCAGGCGGCGATGGTATTCGTCCCCATTTGGTAGCTGCTCCCGACAGCAGTATTAAAACCGTAATTCCTCTCGACAGTGAGCGAAGCGATAAAAGCGGAATCCGTAACAGGTCGTGAAAGGCCGGAAGTCGTCTGATACTCCGCCCGCTGAACCGGAACAACTTCCGTGGGTTCTTCTCCGACAGCTTTCTCCCGAACCGTATCCTTGTCAGGGTTCAGATACTTTGCCGCCATCCTGTAGGAACGCTCCATCAGTTCTTCACGGGTAGCCGCCTTGCTCTTTTCCTTTTCCGCCTCTTCCAGTTTTTTATTCAGTTCGTCCACTTTTCTTTCCAGATCGCCGCTTGCCGTCTCTTTGGGAGTTTCATAGAAATCATCCAACTGCCCGGAGATTTGCTCGTAGGTATTAACAGACTGTTGCAACCGGTCTCCGTCCTTTTCTTTTTCACCGGTATCGGATGATTTTCCATTATTCATCAATGTCCCGGCAAGCTGCTCCAGCGACTTCATCCGGCTTTCTTCCTCCACTTCCGCCTGCTGCTTCTCATAGGCGGCGGTCTTCTTATCAACCAGTTTGGCCGTGGTAGGCTCCGGCACGTTCACATTGAATCCTGAATTTCCGGGAGCTTCCGTCCCGTTTTCCTTGCCGGTGGGGGCAAATATTCAGTACATGACTCCCAGGAAGACCAGCACAAAGGCCGGAATCACAATGAACTTCCTTCTTTTTTCCATCTCTTCCGGTGTGAGCACCTTCTTCTCTTTTTCCGGTTCTTCCTTCAAGGCTCTGACGTTTTCCGGCTGTACCGCCGTTTCTTCTGCCGCTTCGGGCTTTTCCAAATCTTTATCTTCCATTACTCGTGGGTTTTAGGGTGATACATTATACTGTCTTTATCCGCCCGGTGGATGGAGTCCGCCGGATGGACAAACGGCAACTCCTTTTGTGTGCCGTGGGAGAGAAAACGCCCGAAAGCGCGTGTTACGGTGATAGCACATAGAACGGTACTGATAGCCAGCATGCCCACAAGCACTCCCTTACGCTCTTTTTCGGACAGCTCCTCGCAAACGTTCTTTAGCTTTTCGCTGATCTCTGTCTTTATCTTCCTGCTTTTCATTACCTTATTATATTAGCGTTCAACGGTCCTTATATCCCTGTTTTCCAAAATCTCAAAGCGTTCCGCCATGAAGCCTTGCGGATTATTATCCGACCTGACCGTACTCTGCAGGAAGCAACGGGTGACCAGGGAACGCTCGGTGATATTGCTGTTTCGGATAATCATCTGCCGGGCAAAGGTGGTGATCCGGTACGGATAGTTATCGAAATCACACTGCATGCTGTCCACCAGGACAGTCTGGTTGATATTGCCGCTGATCAGACGGTTATAATAGCCTTTCTCGTTCCAATCCCGGTAATAACTATAAAGACTCTTGTCCGCCAGATACATGGCCCGGTTGATATTGGATTCGATAGCGGCCTTATCGGGAGCCAGCGTAAAGAACAGTTCATGCATGCGGCGCACATGCTCGCGGGCCTCCACCGGACGGTTCAATGCCGCATCCTGGGATAACGCCACTATGAGTGACTTGCCCTGATCCAATACATATACCTTCTCCCGTTGCTGGTTGGCAAAGAGATAGGACCTTCAAATGGCATACGTAGTCAGCGAGGCGCAAATGCCCAGAAAGACCAACGTGAACAGACGGATCTGCCTGAACGAGGATTCGATGTTTTTTAAACTTTTAAATTCCATAATTTTATGTTTTTTCAATTTCTACTTTTTCAATAATACGGCACCGACGTTTCCCGTTGAAGCACCCGCCGCAGCACCGGCTACATTGGTCACCTTGGATGCCGTATTGTTGACATTCCGGTTATAGGAACTCATACCTCCCGCCTGGACAATCCAGTTCGAAACAGTCGGCACACAAAAATATCCGATAATGCCGATGACCATGAATATCAGATAGATGGCCGAGGAACCGTCTACGTCGATGATACTCATCGGATCGGCCATCAGGTTCATCTCTTCCTGCAGGATGAGCGTCTGTATCTTGGCAAGCATCGCCCCGAATAGGTCTGATACCGGCAGCCAGAGATAGACACTGATATAGCGTGCCAGCCATTGGATGAGCGTGTTCTGCAGCCCGTCAAAAACACTCAGGGCAAAGGCTATCGGCCCCAAAATGCTCAAGACTATCAAAAAGAAGGTACGGATCGTGTCGATGACCAGCGAGGCAGACTGGAAGAGAATCTCCAGCAATTTGCGCATGACCATCTGGACAATACCTTGCAGGGAGAAGGCATACGAAACCTCATACATGGTCTGCAAGGCCGTATGTTCCTCCTCACTCCAGCCCATGTTATCCAGTTCCGCATCCAGCTCCTCATTGTAAGCAAAGACACGTCCGGTCATCATCGTCTTAGCCATCATGTCCGCACGGAGCTTGTCCTTCTCCTGCTGGTACTTCTGCAAGTCGAAGGTCTGGTCACGGAGCAGCATTCCGGTTCCCTGAACGATGGGGCTAAAGATACCGTTGAGAGTTCCCAGCACCATCACGTCAAAGAAAAGGATACACATGCCCAGGACAAAAGGCCGTAACATCGAAAAGACATCGATGGGCTCCGCACGGGAGAGAGACTGCCAGACACGGTAAGCGATATAGAACAAAGCCCCTAATGCAGCGAGTGCCATCGCCATGTCCATCATCGGGTGGCAGAGTTTGGTCATCGTATCATAGAGATTCCGAAGAATCTGGTGCATATTTTCAAATGAAATGGATAATAATACCATAATTGATTCTTTTAAAATTGTAGACTACCAATAACGCTCATCCTTGCCGTACAGGTCGAATACCTGTTGCTGCTCGTTCTTCTCCTTGGCACGCAGGTAGGATACATGCAGGTTCTTGCGGGTGTAGTAGTTGGCCAATTCCTTGTAATGTGTCATTTCCCTGTATACCCGGTTCACCAGGTCGATGCGTTCCTTGTCGTTCATGGACATGCCGGTGGGGTTGATGATATTCTTCAGCTCTGCAATGCTGCGGCTGCTCTTCTTCATGATGGTGTTATAACCGGCAGCTATCGCATTCAGTTCCCGCTGGCTGAAATTCTTGTCGGTCAGCATCTTGCCGAAATTGTTTACATAAATTTCAGAAATGTCACTGAGCATCAGGACGGACTCTTTTACTTTCTCACTGCCGCTGATCAAGTCATTCACCTTACGCAGTTTATCATAATACTCACGCCCCTGTTCGAAAATCTTTGAGGTCTCTTTCCATGTGGAAAGTGCATTTTGAGCCGTTTCAGATGTTTCCACCATTTCATTGACACTGTTCACGATACCCTGGACGAGGTTGCCCGGATCGCTGACCACCCATTGTGCCTGCACGCTTGCCGGTACCATAAAGGGCGACAGGACAAACAACATGCTTAAAATTCTCTTTTTCATTGCTTCTTGATTTTAATCGTTTATTTTTTCTTTTTCTTCTCTTTAGCCAACACGCGGATCGCCTGCTCCATATTACCGCCCAGCTTCTCGGTCATTTGTGTGACTTCCAACTTTTCGGTTTCTTCTGTGGTATAGGTGAGATACTCCTCGACAGAGGTCTCTGTTGCATAGACAGCAGACTGGACACCACCCAGACCAATCCAAACTTCCTTATACTTCCTTGCCGGATCGTTAGCCTGATTGATAGACAGGATTTGTCCTTTTTCTTTGTCGGTCAGTCCGAGCAGGGACTGTACGGAGTCAAACTTGTTGATATACTTTCGCTGATCCAATAGAATCTTGCAATCGGCATTGTTGATGATGGTGTCCTTGATAATGGGACTTGACACGATATCATCCAACTCTTGAGTGACAACCACAGCCTCACCGAAGTACTTTCTAACCGTTTTGTGTAGGCTAAGCACCCAGCGCCTTATCATATTTCTATGGTAGGTTTCCAAATGCTCGCCCCCGAACCGGACTTACACCTCTCAGCGTATCCGGCTCTCCACTAATTTCAGTCTATCTTTCCGTCATGTATCTTCTTGTGACAACTCCTGCACACGGCAATCGTCTTGCGTTTACGGGCAATCATGTGTCGTTCCCAGCTTTCCTTTCCCTGCAAGTTCTTTAGTTTCCTTACATGGTGCATAACAAGGTCGTCTGTCGCTCCACATAATTCACACTCACGGGCTTTCAGCCTTTCAACAAGGCTTGTCCGCCCCGCAGTATAAATTGTTCGTGGCATAATGTCACATTCCGATTTATAGGTGGGCTTCTTTCGTTTGAAGCCACCGTCGTAAAAGTATCTTTCCTTTACACCAGTTTTAGTCATGTGCGTTACGATAAACCTACCGTTCTTACGATATTTCTTGTTTACCTTACGTGTTCGGCACTTATATTTGCCTGCAAACGTTTTGTACATGCTGTATTCCATGATGTACTTGAAATTATTCAAGGCATGGGCGCAGTTGTTGGCTATGGAGTAGTAATTATAGAACCCCACGATTTCCCGATTATAACTATCAAGGATTTCAAGGTCGTCATTGAATATCAGTCCCGATTTACATTTCGGTTTCCATATTTCCTTTCCGTTACGGTTTGTCAGTTCCAAGACTCCCCAATCGAAAAGTTTTTTACGGACTGTTTCCGTACTGACATTCAAGCAGACCCTTTTACCATAGGTTCTTCTCAATCTACCCCGTTTATCCCGTCTTTGGTCATTGGACTTTCTTACAGTGATTTCATATCCGAGAAACTTGGCCGGTCTTTCCGTGTGAGTGACAAGTGTCTTTTCATCGGACAGCTCCAATGCCAGTCTGTCAGCAAGGAAGTTTTTAATATCTTCTTTTATCTGTTGCGCATCCTGCTTGCTTCCGATAATTCCCACAAGAAAATCATCTGCATATCTTGCATATTTCATCCTTCTGTAATCGGCATCCATTTCTTCGCCGTTGGGATATTTAGCCCGTCCTTGTTCTATTGCTTTCAGTTCAAGGATTAGCTTTGTCCTTTGCCTTTCGTCTTTTACGAACTTCAATCTTCGCACAATACGTTTTCTTGCATTGCCAAAGTCCATACTTTCTCTACTGAATTTTCGTTTCTTCCCTTTGTCGAATTTGGCTGTGTATTCCTTTATATACTTATCCAGCTTGTCAAGGTATATATTAGCCAATATCGGGCTGATGATACCCCCTTGCGGTGTGCCACTGTAAGTATTGTGGAATTGCCAGTCTTCGATATATCCCGCTTTCATAAACTTGCGTATCAATCGGATGAAGCGTTCATCCGCAATACGCTCCAAGAGAATGTTTATCAATACATCATGGTTTATATTATCAAAGAAGCCTTTTATGTCTCCCTCCACAAACCATTTTGCACCATTAAACTCCTTTTGGATATGAGTTAATGCAGTATGGCAGCTTCGATTGGGACGGAAACCATGCGAGGTGTATTCAAAATTTCCCTCGTATATGGCTTCCAGTACCATTCTTACTACTTCTTGTATCAACTTGTCATTGAAAGTCGGCACGCCAAGAGGTCTTTTCTTACCGTTTTTCTTCGGTATGTACACCCTCTTTGACGGTTGGGGCTGGTACGTTTCATCTTTTAACGTATCAATCAACTTTTCAATTCGTTTCAGGCTCATGTTGTCAATGGTCTGACCGTCTGAACCTTTAGTCATGTTACCCTCTTTAGCGTAGATACGCTGATAGGCAACGTAGAACATTTCCTCATTGAACAAAATTCTGTAAAGACGTTCAAACTTATAGCTTGCATCCTTACTGTGTTCTGATAGACTGTTTAATACTCTTTCTGGACTTCTCATAATGTCTCTCACATTTTCCGTTAATTGTATTAATAATTAGCTGCTTCCCTTCGCCATGTACAAGGCGTTACCTTGCTCAAACTACTATGGAAGCTCCGTTACCACTCCGAATTTTCATAGGTCGAACCTAATAGCCTTTCGGCACTTCGGGATAGGTAATCCCCGTTTATTACATCGTAACTGTTGGCATGATAGATTGTCGGATACGACTTCCGTCCTTTACTCGCTTACTGCGGTTGTGTCGTGATAAGTTCTTGCTACCTTCATTCCTATACACTGAAGTAGTATCACGATATGGCGATTGATAGTTACCTTACGCCATAGCCTCAAGGGGGACCATTCGGACTATCGTTCAATCAATTCGGACTTTATCCTCATATCTATCTTTTCATCTCGCCATTCAGTCGCAGTTTGGTAACTAACTGACTTATGACTTTTCCGACATGCTACACTCCCTGCTCGGTTAAGTTTTCCCGAAACAGATAAGTCGGCTGATGATAGGTCATTTTCAAAGAACACTTTCCTAATCTCTTGCCAAAGAGATATTTACGATGCAACCTTTACGGGCGCACACAAAAACTTTATATAATCGGCCATGCCTTCCCGTGCGATAGCCTTCCAAGCTTCTTCCACAACTATCATCTTCCGAACCCCATGCAAACGTCTCATTTTGTTAATAAACGCCTCCATGATGATGACAGTCACGACCGGGAAAAGGATTTTGTGCTCCTTAATTTCGTCAATTTCAAATACCACAAAACGCTTGTTCAACAGGTCGAGCTGCTCATCCGAATTCAGCAGATAATCATATTCTCCACCACGGTAGTATGGAGCCAATACATTCAGAAAGTTAGTGAGATCGAAATCCTTCTCGCGGTAATGCTTCTCCTCCAGTATTCCACGGAACTCTCCCTGTACGAACTCGTAGAAAGTATTAAAAGAAGGAACCAGTTCATTGTCCTCCTTTATCTTTTCAAGGAACAGGTTAACCGCCATTGAAAGGGCTACTTCCTCGGCACGGGTAATGACTTCCGTATCCCTTTTCCAGAGTGACATGATCAGTGTTTTAATGGACTCTTTCTTCTCCAGGTCAAAGACCTTATCCTCGGTAAAGAATGGATTAAAAGCTATCGGGCGTTTTTCACTATAGGTATAATACACACCGTCCTCACCGTTTGTACGCTGATGGATCAGGTCGCATAAGCCCTTGTAACTGTTACCTATATCGATCAATATAATGTGGGTGCCCTGTTCCCAATATTGCCTGACGAGATGGTTCATAAAAAACGACTTGCCCGAACCGGATGGCCCGATGACCAGCTTGTTACGGTTGGTTGTAATACCGCGACGCATCGGCTCGTCCGAAATATCCAGATGCAGGGGCTTCCCGTTTGTCCGGTCTGCCATTTTGATACCGAAGGGCGACAGGGAATCCGCATAGTTCGTCTCTTCCGTGAAAAAGCAGACTCCCTGTTCGATGAAAGTAAAAAAGGACTCCTCCGAAGGGAAATCCCCCTCACCGCCGGGAATGCCCGCCCAATACAAGGCAGGCGCGTCAATGGTATTGTAACGGGGCTTGCATCCCATCAGGGCCAGGGCGGAACCGGTATCGTTCTTTATCACCTTGAGCTTCTCCCGGTTGTCCGACCATGCCATGACATTGCAATGGCAACGGATGGCGGTCAGCCCGAAAGAATGCGCCTCGTCCAGATACGCGTCAATCCACTGCTTGTTGAGCTGGTTGGCACGGCTGTACTTGGAAAGCGAGTGCATGTTACGTGCCGTCTTCTCAAAGCGTTGCAGGATTTCTGCCGAATCATCAATGAACAGGAACTGGTTATAGATATGGTCACAGGAGAGCATCAGCCCCACAGGAGCGGCAAAACTCAGACGGCAGTCACTGCGGTCGGTGGAGTATTTCTCATAGCGGGTATCCGTCTGGACACTGCCGGGAAGATCATCCACGTCGGAAAGCGTATGCACGCAGAGCGTATTGTCCCCGATGCGCATCTTGGACGCGCTCATCTGTATATCCTTCAGTGTGGTCGTGTCCTGTTGTGAAAGAGAAAAATATTTCTCGATCAGTCCGGCCTGTTGCGGTGTGCCGACAATCTCATCGGTGGTCAACCGTTCCAGACGGATAAAGACCGAGTCATTCAGGATGCGCTCGAACTGGTCGACACTCTCCAGAAAGCGGCTGACCGCATCCTTGTCCCGGACTTCCTTCGGAATGATATTCCCCCGGCAGAGGATGGAGAAATTGCTCCGGCTACGGCTGCGCTCCCTAGTCGTCTTAGTGATGAACAGGTAAGAAAAATGATTTAAATAAGGCCGTTCATTGAAATGCAGCTCGAAAGAACGATCCAGAAAGCTCATCCCGTCTTTATGCGTGTCGGCCCTGTAATTCTCTTTCAGGAACCAGTCCTGGCGGTGTACTATCGTATAGTTCGGCAGTACCTTGACTGCCTTTGTTCATGTGCCGTGCATGGATACATAATCTGCGGAAGTGACCGTGAACAGCTCCGGCAGAAAGACCTTGAAGCCGATGGTCACGTCCGCGTCTTTGGAGAGAATGCACCCTTCCTCCACGGACAGGATCGGAAACTTACTTTCCAGCGTTGCGGCTTTTAATATATTTCTCATGAATGCGTTTTTTAAATAAGGAAGATATACGTTTGCGATTGATGATATAGGACGGGTGGTACTTGACTGCGGCCAGCTTCATCAGGCCGTTGGGACCATACTTCTTGTTCAGGTAGAACACCCCGAAGATCAGAGAGAAAGCGGAGAGGACACCGAAACCGATACAGAACCACCGGTCAATACCTATCATATAGAAGATGACGAACAGCAGGAAAATGGCCAGCAAGCCCCCGACAAAGAAGTACAGGTATTGTGCCTGCAAGCCGTTGAATTCCACGTTGCGGCCGATTCCCTTGTTGATATTGTATTCCATAGTCTGCTATATTACAGGAAGAAGGAACGAAGGACTGTCGCCGCGACGATGAGGAAGACGCAGGCTCCAAACCAGCTCCCGGCGGTTTTACCTGTGTCGGGGTCGCCGCTGCTGAACTTCGAATATACCTTAATGGCACCTATCAGCCCCACAATAGCCCCTGCCGCATATATCAACTTGGTGGCGGGGTCAAAATAACCGGTAAGCATGGATGTAGCCTTTGTTATACCGGCACTTCCGTCCCCTTCGGCATAGGCACCCAAGGTGGAAACAGCTATTCATGCGATAAGCGCAACCGTCTTTTTAAAATGTCTTTTCATATGCAATCTAATTTTTTAGTGTGAATAAAAATCTTGTTTCAAACAATCCGCAGGAAGTTGCCCTCCTGCGGATTTGTCTCTTGCAACCACGATGTCTTTTTAGAATCAACCTGAGTCATAGTAACCAATCATAGGTACCTCCGTTTTTAAGGGGTTAATCACTCTTTTAATGTTCGCTCCGGTAAAGGGAAAGGATCAACCGGAATCATAGAAGCCTCTCATATCTCTATATCTTCTTTTCTAACAGGTTATACACTACGTCTCAAGAACCCGTCCTGCCCGGATCAACCGGAGTCAAAGAAATCTTTCATGCTTTTTCGTCTTTTTAGGTTATACATTCTGTTTTAAAACTCGCTGCACCCGGATCAACCGGAATCATAATACTGTCTCATATTCCTTACTTGTTCTATTTATTCGGGCACATGCTCCCTAATATCAAATTCCCGGAGAATGTCGTCCCTATTCTTTCCTGTCAATAAATGGGGCTCGCCCCGGTCCACATACAAGCGCATATAGCGTTTCAGTTTATCGCTGCTTCCCAGGACGCTCGCCTGCAGTACCCTTTCCATGTTCGTGCCTTCCAGCTTTTGGAAAGTCTGCCGGGCCTGTTCCTGTTCCGCTTCCGTAAGTTCGTCCGATGCCATTGCTTTCTCAATCATATCCATATCGTCAAAGGTGACACCGGTTGCCCGGTGGGGATTGCTCCGCTGTACGTATCCTGTAATCTCGTAGCGTTCGGGAATCTCCTCTTTTTCTTCACCGGAAGAAGGAGAGGCCTCCCGCATATAATCAATTTCAGGATAATTCAGTTTTTGAAAAGGAGCCGGGACTTCCGGGAATTTCGTATTCTTATCAAGGGGTTCGCGCACTCGGAGAACCGGCTCTGTTTTCTTTTCGGGAGTAAAGGTATCACTCTTTTCTATGCCTGATTCAGGCTGTCCGCTATTGTCATCTATTGTCAGTGATTGTCGTATTTGGTATCGGCTTTTGCCTATTATTTCCGTCTCGGATGAGGAAGCTGCCGGATGGATGGTGACAGGCGTAGCCCGACGTTCCTTCCTGTCCTTTCTGCCTCTCCATGTGAAAATGCTGCCTGTATGCACATACTTTTCAATACTCAGGTAAGAGGCATAAATGAACAGGATAATAAAAAGGTATTCCATGTCCTTATGATTTTAGTGATTGGTAATACTTCTCCAGCACGGCATTTATCAATCCGCCGTTCTCTTCGAAATGATGTGCCAGCACCTGGTTTACAAAACCGGCTACGGTCACTTCGCCACGTCCTACCGCCCATACCAGGGACGAGATGCGGCGATGCAGGCCGGCATCGATATGCAATGATTTACGGGATTTGGTTCTGACCGTATTCAGGAAGGACGCCCTGTAAGCGTCGATTTCCCCGGTGGTAAAGACCGGAGCTTCGCTACTCCCGGCAATCTCCTCTACCGTATCCTCCGGCTTCGGGGATGCACTCGTTGCAGGGGAGTCCGGTCGTATCGTCCCTTTCCTGGCGACAATATCCAATATGGCCTTCTCGTCAATGCTCCGGGGGTCAAATCTCTTTTTTCCGCTGTCCATAATTCCCCTTATTATAAGGTATGGGTGGTATCCAGATGTGTTACGGCACATAACTCATCTATCAGTTCACAGAGGCCCGAACCTTTTATCTGGCGGTTGTCGGGAGGGAACAGTGTGGAACGGAAGATACTGTTCTTCAGGGAGCTCAGCTCCTTGTTATAGCGTTTGGTATCCGGTATCCGTGACTCCAGCAGGCGTAACTCCGCTTTTTGTATGACGCGGTTCCAGGACTCGTAGCTTTCTGTCCGTTCACGCTTGTCGACCATGTTCCAGAAAAGATAGATGCCTTTCAGGTTACAGTTGTGCCTGGCAATCAGTTCTTCCTCCACCACCTCGGCAAACTGGAGGGAACTCTGCATGACGACATTATCTGCCTTTAGGGGGATGAAAATGTAATCTATTGCGGAAATGGTATGGACAACCCCTTCGCTGCGGAGGGTTCCCGGAAGGTCGAACAGTACGACATCAAAGACGGCATCCTGCTCTTCGATGTAGCGGTACAGGTCTTCTATAGCTTTCTCCGGATTGCTTTTGATTACCGGATAGGAACGTTTCCGGATTTGTTCATGCTGCCGGTAGAGGGCCACTTTGAGAAAATCACTTTCCTGCACGCTTTCTATGTCCCGGTCACGCATCCGGGAGATGCTGTGCTGGGGGGAGTCGCAATCCACGACACCCACCTTCAGACCTTTCTGGTAGTGAAGGATACTGGCCACCAGAACTGTGAAGGCAGACTTTCCGACTCCTCCTTTCTGGCTGGCAAAGGCAATTAATAACGGTTCTTTTTTCATACGCTTTCTTTATATAATCAGATAAAAATATAATGCTGTAAAACTGTAATGCTTATAATTGTATATCGTTCTACACTGCAAAAGAAAGGAATGCCGGGAAAAGATGAAATACCCTGTCACGGATAGTCATGGATAGTCAGGAATTGACAGGAGGAAATGCCGTCAGGCAGACAGGAAAGGTTGCAATGAAAAAAGAAAAATCCCTGCCTCATCTTTGAAGCAGGGACTAATAATAAAGGAGCGATACCGGTTACCGGACATAACCGGCGGCTTGCAAGTCCGTCAGGAAATGTTCAGGGGTATCGGTGGCAACTGACACGCCATGCAGCTCCCCGTAACGCCGGGCAAAGTTCTCCATATACTCCTGATCCGTGCAATCATAGTCGAACCGGCTCCCCTCACGGAGCAGCCGGACGAACTCTTCCGGGCTGGAGGCGGTTATCTGACCGCCATCCAGCAAATGATAAGTCTGTATCATACCGCTAACTTTTTAGTTCTAAGTTTAAAAAATAATTTCTGTTTCCCGTCCAGGAAGGGTAACCCCTCCAGTGTCATCCGGCTGGGAAGGCTGGATCTTTTCGCAAAGGTAATCAATCCGTTCAAGAACCGGATCCAATTCTCCATCTTTGTGAAATTAGTCGTACCGGAATGCTGGCGGAACTCAACGGTCCGGTGCCTGGAATAAGCCTCAAAATTGACCTTGTGGTACCGGTCATTATTAAAGACCTCCCGCAGGCCGTCTATCGTCCTTACCGATTTGATTCTCTCGTCGGAAACACCGGAGAGGGTTTTGCAGTAGGTATTGTTCCGGCGTGTCCTTGGCATAAAGGCATCAATCAGGTGTTCGAGATGCTTGTAGGTCAAAGCCAGATTCTTCCAGGTGTCCAGATTGAAACTAGCCGCATCCATATGGACATGGAACCCGCAACTGTCATTCACTTTTGCATTACAGATGTCAAGCACCCAGCATACCGTTTCCAGCTCTTTCAGGCCATTCTCACCCACCAGTATCGGGCTGACCAGCTCGAAAGTATTATTTCCCTGCAGGCTGCTGTCCGTCACCAGCTTCCAATGATCCCTGGTCGTGTGATTATAACCCTCAACGGCAACATGGATGCCGGCCTCCCTCAATTCGCGTGCCAGTCTTTCCATATTACAGTTATAGGCTTCAATCTCAATACCGAACTTGTGGGTGAAGGTGTAATCCATCAGGGTGGTTGCTGCCCTGTTCAGCAAGACTCCACCTTCTCTTTCAAGCATTTTCTTCTCAACATTATATACAAAACCATAGTTGCCGCGTGTCACCAAATCGGCAATTTCCCTGCGCGTCAGGCCCAGACGGAGCAGCTGCTCAATCTTGCTCGTCTTGGTGGTACTCTGTTCTAAGATATTTCTAACTTGTTCGTTCATAGCTTTTTATCCTTTATTATTATACCACTAAGGTAGCATAATAAACCCACATATCATAGTATTAGAATCCTTATTGTCAGACTGTTAGCTTAGTTTAGCTAAGGCTAAATACCCTTATTTTATGTATCCGATTATAACATTGCAGCAATCTACAAGGACAGCAATACAGCAATCTACAGTTCAGGGAACCTGTCTTTTTTCTCATCGTTTCCCCGGTTAGGGAGATTAGATAATTATGCTTATTTTTGTGCTGCGAAAACTTAACCGATAACGAATAGATTATGATGAAATACCTGATTGTGTCCGACATACATGGCTCGTTACCGGCACTGGAACAAGTGCTGGCATTTTATCGGGAGCAACAATGCGGAATGCTTTGTATTTTGGGAGATATCCTGAATTATGGTCCCCGGAACGGGATACCTCAAGGACTTGACCCGAAAGGGATCGCAGAACGTCTCAATGCGATGGCCGGTGAGATTGTCGCCATCCGTGGAAACTGTGATTCGGAGGTGGACCAGATGCTGCTGGACTTTCCCATCCTGTCCGATTACACCCTGTTGGTGGATAATGGAAAACGTTTCTTTCTCACCCACGGACATATCTACAATGAGGACAGACTGCCGAAGGGAAGGTTCGATTGTCTTTTTTATGGTCACACCCACCGGTGGAAACTTGAACGGAAAGAGCATACAGTGGTCTGCAATACCGGCTCCATCACTTTCCCGAAGGATGGGAACATGCCTACATTCGCTATTTACTGTGACGGTACGGTATCCGTTCATCGGCTGGACGGCAGCAGGCTCAAGGAACTTTCTCTCTGATGGGGAATGTATAATAATAGCCTTTTATAATTGTAGCTTTTTATAAATGTAGTTTTTTATAATTGTTTACCCATTATCTGAATATCCAAATATCAGAATATAGCAATATTCAAATACCCAATTATCCCAATATCCAAAACGCCAATTATCCAGTTGTCACTGTGTAACATTCCAAGAGACTACAGATATAATAGTATTCGGATTATCCGATTATCAAAATATTCAGTTCTCTGAATATTCAATTATCACGAAAAAGAAGCTATCTGATGTGTCGGATAATCGTAGAATGCTCTACTATTACAGGAAGCACAGCCTATTCCGCCTCCGGAATATTGGTAAAAAACGCCAACTTTCCTGAAGAAGCAGACCGAAATCGGAAGAGGTTGCCATCGGGAGGGAGGCACCAGTCGGGGCAATCTACAGTTCTACTTAAAAACGTTGTCCCCGTAGAGGGGACAGCAAGTTGTGTTTTCGTTTAACGAAAACCGGACGGTTTAACGGCATATTCCACCGCCAAACCGTTCCTCAGAATATAGCTCCAGAGTCGCAAATTCAGCCAGAAAGAAACTGCATGTTGCAAGAGTTATTTATTGATATCTTCCTTTAAAGACTTGATTCTTTTATTATTAATCATTCTTCCCGGCTTGATTGAACTAAAAATAAAAAATAACTGTTACCCCAATTCCAATTGCAATGAATTTGGTTTTGGCATTTATCATCTTTAGTAGCTGTAATACATCCTTCTAAACTCTTCCCCTTGGTCTTGTTGGTCTGGTAACATGTTTGGATGGTCCCTACCAGAACTTATAGTTAAAGTAAAAACGGAATTGTTTTTTGTAATATCCCTTACAAAAAATAGGAAGTCCCAAATTAGATTCTGAATAATTAATTTTAAAGGCATTCTTTATGTCATCTAAAGAATTAAAAAATAGATTGCCATCTCCTTTTGTATCATCAGAAATAAGATATAATGTGATAATTGATTTTTGTAATATTTCTGTGTCTTTAGGGGAAAAACTTTGAAGACTTGACTATATCCTGTATTTTACAGGAAAGTATAAATTTGGACTGTGAACTAGAAATAAATTAGGGGATCTTTTTATTGGGGAGAACGTATGAACTGGTATATATTGGTATTGATAATTGACGTACCAGCTGTGCATCTGTCCATTTTCTATCTCGGTAGCGATATACAAGGTTGGAAGATGAATACAGAAGGGGTTGCACAAATGAGAAGAATTTAGTGGCTATACTGTTTTCGCTGTGCTGTATGCTGGCGGGAAGGATACTCCTTTTGGGAAAGTAGAAAGATAAAAGGCAGTCGGGCACTAGAGATAAAAAGTGAGAGGAGCTCCATAGAACGGAAGCTCTCCTCTTTTATTTTTTTATTTTGTACTAAGTTATAAGATTCCGGCTTGTCACAAGCAAGAATAATATAAGCAGATTCCTGTTTCACAACAGATATCTATGCCGCAAAGATACATGAAATATATATTAACACAATGATTTAACGGGTTTTGTTGGGGAAGCTGTCTGTGACGGGGGAATGGACGCTAAGGTGCTTGACATACTGGAGAACTGCTTCGAGTGGAACAGGGACAGGAAACTGATACGGAAAATAAGGAAAGAGGTGGAGGACTTCGAGCGTTGGACGGAAATGAAGGCGGCAGAAATGCTGCGTGCCAAGAGGCAGCAAAAATAAATCTCATTTATATCATATTATGCAATATACAAAGCTGATAAAATATTCAAAAAAAAATATTTTATCAGCTTTCAAATAATGAATTACTACATAACCTACATTAAGAAGTGCATTAGTATATAGAAAGTAGTGAATATACACTAGTTACGATAAGCCGAGTTTTTTTTACTAAAGATGGTGGCGAAGATTCTTGTTTCATTACTTCTCTGTCATCGAAATATGAAGTTAAAAACATAATTGTCAAAATCAACAAACGTGTATACTGTTTTATAATTAATATAATTAAGGTTAATACTGAATACGTTAAAAGTCAAAAGTGCCATGTTTATAAGAGGACCGGGAAGGTTTATAATAATCCTCACCCGGGGTCTGGGGTTGTATAAAATCTTGTCTGAATATTTCTGTAGGATTATCTGTAATTAAATCTGCATCATGGGTATATATGTTAAAATAGCACTCTGGATCTGTTTTTTGGTTATATGGTCCTTCTCCCACAAAAGAAAATTTGTAAAAACCAATTTTTTCTCCGTCTTTTCTGACTGTAAGGAACCAGACATTACCACTACTTATCGTTTTAAATCTCAATCCGTTTAATGATGAATAAGTTTCCTCTATAAACTGGCCATTCAAATATGTCTGTTTTTTACAAGTAAAAGGTGACTCAAATCTACCACCTTCAGCTGGTAGAATAAAAGGATTCTGTTCCGAATGGATTTTATACACAAATGTCAACTTTCCTTTATCTATAATTAGTGGAATTTTTTCTACTTTTATGCCATTAATAGTAGAGTAAGAAATCTGTAAATCAGCATTCAAAATTTTATCTTCTTTATTAATATTTGAGGTTATATTTAATACTACCTGATCGCCCTCCACTTTTGTTTCTATATCAGAAAAAAGAGTTTTATCAAATTCTACCGAAACATCCCTGGGAATAATCGGAACCTCTGAACTTAAAACATCATCTATTAATGTTTTTTTTATAATCGTAATCGTAATAATACGTTTCTCTCCAAGACAGCTAAACGGTTTGGATGCGTCCTTACTTGTTAATACTTGATACTCTGTTTTTCTATTGTTTTCCTCTTTTTGACAGGATAACAATGCTAAAGAAATAAACAAAAGAATAAATACCTTTCTCATATTAATGCAAATTAGTTACTATAAATAAAAGTAATATTTAATATTGTTGAAACCTCAACATCTGATACAAACTCTTTTGCGGAATCAACAAATTCATTTTTACTATTATAAGATAATTGAACAACAAGTATTTTGTTTTGAGAGCTTTATTTTGACCATTATCTTTTTTATCTTATTGGTATGATTATAAAACATATACTACAATTCTGGAAGAAGAATTGAATGTCCTTATAATGCAAAAGCTTTTTTACTAGATAAAATCAATAATATCATATTGTAAATATAAGGCTAAATCTGTATTTTACAGTTATAAAAAAAAACTTTAAATCTAACAAATAAATTTATATATGTATTATAATCAAATTCTTAAGATTAAAGTATCCGGAATTATCTAACATAAAACTAACATTTATATTTTAAAATAGAATCAGCTCACAAGCTATTTCTAGCTAAGCATTTCCGGTACCGTGAATGATGATTTCGGTCTGGTTACCGGTGCGTCAGTCTTCGTAAAAGGTACAAGCAACGGTTGTATCACCGACTGCATTAGCCAATGTATCTTCCGAAGAAACCTTGGTCATTTCATTCATTGGTTATCAAACACAAGAAGTTCCGGTAAACAATTAGCGGAAGTTTTTCATCAACTTAAGAGAGGGCTCACAACAACTGCAAGAAGTAGTGGTAATGGCAATGGGTTATGGTGATGTCCGCTGCAAACACCTAACAGGTTCTATCGTTAAAGCAGACATCAAGTTATTTGGGGATATTCCTAAAAAAATAAAATGTAAGAGGGTGCACTTCATCTTGAACAAGTATATGACATGCTCGATAAAGCATTTGATAAGTGTGATAACCTTGACGGACTCGTACTTCATTCTGATCAAGGTTAGCAATACCAACACTTCGGATATCGGAAAAGGCTTGAAGAGCATCATATAATTCAAAGTATGTCGAGAAAGGGAAACTGTCTGGACAACTCTATGATGGAGAATTTTTTCAGAATTATGAAATCTGAACTTCTATACGCTGAAAAGTTCGAGTCTCCGGAAGACTTCACAAAGGCTTTGGAAGGATATATAGATTATTATAATAATAAAAGAATTAAGTCCCGGTTAAAAGGAAAGAGTCCAGTACAATACCGAACTCTTTCTATAACTGGATAGTGTTTAACCAGTCCAAATTTTTGGGGTCACTTCATCAGTCGGACACCCTCTTTATTTTTGGAAGGAGGCTATCCCGAACTCGCGTTATAAGTTTAGTTGCCGAACCACTCTATAGCCATGGGATTTCCTATGGTGGTTATCATAGGAATAGGATTAATCTTATCTGTCTGAGGATTGAGATAATAGATGCCTTTTGTTGTCGTTGAAGCATTGGCGATTGCCAAACCGTCTTTATATTTAGACACTAACACGCCATAGCCATTGGACAAATCCAATCCTTCTATTTTCTTCATCTTCTGATTGTATAAATCAAAGACTACAGCTCGGCTCGCTATAGCGCCATGTCCCGTTTCTCCTGGTTTGTAATAACCGGGAATATCAATGTATCCGTAGGCTTTGCCATTGGCTGCATAACAAATTGAAGCGGCAAAACCAGCTACTTTCTCTTCTCCTTCGATAGAAGCTCCGGTTATCGTCCAATGGTATGTTGGATCAAAGTCTGTTTCTCCTTTCTTAATCCGAAGTATGCCGGCCTTATGACCTGCCACCATTCCGAAGTTCCCGAGACAAGAAATGTATATATCGCCTTTTTCATCCATGAATAAAGACTTGGGGTCGATCGGACGTGTGGCTTGAGAAAAACCACTGGTTTTCTCTGAAATCATCTTGACCAACTTGTCCGTCTTGGTGTCAATGACGGCTACATCTGCTTGTTTGTAATTCTCAGGGCTTGTCCAACCTCCCACCATCTGGCTTAGACCAGCAAACACATATCCGTCACGCTCAATCATGATTCCGATGTCCGGATTATTATCTTGAATACCCAAAGAGGTCAGGTTGATCTCTCCTGTCTTCTGCATCGTTTCGGGATTAAATATGTAAATCAGTCCTAGTCCGGCAAGCGATAGATAGGCTTTTGTGGAAGATAGTTTGACAAGATTGTTGGCACTGTTATTGGCAGGCAATTGCAAGCTTCCCTCTCTTTGTAAAATTCCATTCGTGCGACGGTATTTAATCAGTTCGTTTTTGTCCATTGTCAAATGATAGCTTGGGAAGACATAGACTTCCTGACCTATTATCATAGGATAAGAACTGCCAAAGGGAACATTTATACCATTGTTGTTATTGGTAGCCATCGTCTTGCCTAATACAGGCTCATCAATGAGTTGCATATAAACCGTTCCATCCATACCTGTTGCATTGGGTAGGGCTGTTGTTAGGAGAATCTTTCCCGAACCTCCTGCAATAGGATTGTCCGGATCATTCTTGTCACATGAGTTAAGGCACAATGCAGCGAATATCGCTGCTACAAAAAATACATTCTTTTTCATTTCTTTTTTTGTTTAATGATTGTTAATTTGTTACTTAAATACGTATCTGAATCTGATAGTGAAGCTACGTCCGGGTAAAGGACGGTTAAACTCGCTGATCATTTTTGTATCGGTCAGGTTGTTTATTTTTCCCATAATGAAGTAGCGCCCATTGCCAAAGCTTTGCTCAAAGCCTATATTGCACGAGAGGGCTCGAGGTATGCGATGCTGCTGGAATTGGCTTTGTTCGAAGTCGTACAGATATTCTTCCACAAATGAAGCATCGGTGAATATGCGCGTATTCATCCCGCTGCCTCCGAACAGATTTTCTTTGTGAAACTCCAATCCTGCGTTTGCCATCAGATAGGGTATATTGGGCATACGGCTACCTTTGGTAGGGTTGGCAACAGTTGTATTTTGTTCATACTTACGCACATCTCGCAGATCTTGGTAAGTGGCGTTCACATAGCCATAGAGCCACCGTGTCATGTCGGCTTTCACCTCTGCTTCCATACCAAGAGTCCGCATCTCGCCGAAGTTCTGATACTGCGACTGCAAGAATCCGCCCGTAAAGCGAATCATGTCTTTGAGATGCATATAGTATCCGTTCAGTTCAATCTGTAAGTTAGAGGAGGCTTTTCCAGTTAAATCGAATAACATTCCTATGTTGACACTTATATTGCGTTCGGGAGTGAGATTGCCGGCAGGAGCTATCACGTATCCATCACCCAACAGTTCCTCTTCCGATGGAAGCCTTACATCATATCCGAACGAAGCTTTTGCCATCAGACTGGGTGTGATGCGGTAGCGAAGTGCATTGCTGATGCCGAAATCATTCTTGTGTGTGTCTATATCCTCTGCTGTCTTTACCAGGACACTTGCCATCCGCGTTTTCATCGAGTAGTAGTAATACTTGACGTTGAAAGAGTTAAGGAACTTATCGTTCGAGGTGCGATAGTCGTAATTCAAGCCTGCCACCCAACTGAACATATTGCTTGGAAAGTCGGTACGATAACCTATGACCTTGTCCTTCATCCCATCACGAGGGTTGGCATGAGCGTA
This sequence comes from Bacteroides sp. AF20-13LB, assembly GCF_003603065.1. NCBI lineage: Bacteria > Pseudomonadati > Bacteroidota > Bacteroidia > Bacteroidales > Bacteroidaceae > Bacteroides > Bacteroides sp. AF20-13LB. The sequence continues at coordinate 14,537 of NZ_QTMH01000013.1, read as the reverse complement.
TTTCAGCAAAGAGTTGAAGTTTACCGAATGGTTCTCATTGACAAGATAGTTGAGATTCAATTTGTGCTGCAATTGATGCTTTTCATTCGTCAATAATGAAGCCCATTTGCCGATTTCGCCGCCGAATTCGGAAACTGCCGGATAATGCGTTCCATCCCAATGTGTGCGGTGCGAGGCGGTATCGGCAAAATGATAGTCGGTATAGATATACCCCAGCTGCCAGTCCAAGTCCAGGCCGTCTAAGAGGAAGTTTTCTTTCTCCATCTTATTGGCGAAAATAAAGGCGTTGGAATGGCTGTGTGCATGCCGGATGTTCGATTCTATCCCCTGTATATCTTTGTAAGTATGTATGAAAACGGGTTCAAACTCCACCAAGTCAAACCACCACTTCCGTGCCTTAAAGCTACCGCCGATGACTGTTTTTTTAAACTTGTCGTGATCGCGGGTTATAGTAAGCCCCTCTTGAAAAGGAGACTTCATCTTGTAGTCGTTGTCGGCATAGGTATAAAAACCTCCCAGCCCGAACTCGATTCCTTTTGGGGCAATGTTCATCTTGCTCACAACGGATGCATTGTGCGTATTGAAACTGCCGTAAGAATAGTTCACGTCCAAATATTTAGGCGGATACTCTTTGATGACAATATTGACCGCACCACCTACGGCAGAACCTCCGAACTTGGCAGGGACAACTCCTTTGTATATCTCGATGCGGTCGATCATTTCGACCGGAATATCATTGATGTCGATAAAATCGGAATTGTCGTTCATCGGATTCCCGTCAATGAAAAGCCCGATGCGTTTGCCTTCCAGTCCGCGCACCGATATGCGAGAGGTACTGCCCGTTCCACCCGTGGCACGCACGGTGATTCCGGCAGTTTTTGCCAGAATGTCTTGTACATTGTTAACCGTTCCTTGTATCTGGTTCATGCTGATAACGGATATGGGCATGGCCTGCTCCCGTAACTTACGGGCTTCGCTCTTACCCATCACTACCACCTCGTCCAACGATTTTGCTTCGGCTTTCAGGCGGATGATGATTTTTTTCCCTCTCTCTTTACCCACCGTGAGCTTGCGGGTTTGCGTGTGGTAGCCTATAAACCTTACAGTAAGCGTATAAGTGGCTGCGGGAACATCGGAAAGTAAGAACTCGCCATGCCCGTCTGTCACAATGCCCTTTTTCAGCTCTTCGATGAAGATGGTTGCGCCGGGCAGTGGTTCTTCGCCTGCATTGTCGATGACCACGCCTGCAATCCGTCCTCCACCTGTTTGGGCGGACACGCTGATACCTGTGAGCATCAGCGTGAAAAAGAAAAATAATACTTGCTGCTTCATTGTTTCTTGTTATGAATATTAAAGAGCAGAATCGGGTGCTTCGGGCAAATCTCCGGGATTCGGACTCGGTTTAGCCGATCCGGCCTCGCTTTCACGTATCACCACATGCTGTACGTTTTTTGCCTGATTGCGCATTTCGAGTTTGGGAAAAAACTGAATGCGTGGTGTTTTGAGAGTTTCGGCGGTAACGGCTTTTTCCGTTTCCACGCGTTTCCCGTTGGATACAACCTTAAATGACCCGAGGTTGGCCAGGTCAACGGTTCTGCCGCTGAGCATCTCTTCACGTACGATTTTCGCCAAGGCGGTGATGGCTGACCGCACGTCGGCACGGCTCAGGGCTGTGGCATTGACAATCCGATCCTCTAGCTGCTTGGTGGTAATCTTGTCTTGTGCAATGGGAGAGGCGTAATACATGGTTTTGCCCTTGTGTTTACCGATGCGCATCTCTTCTTTTTTTACGTTGTATAGTAACATGACTTTTGATGTTTTTGATGGTTATACTTTGAATAATTTTGCTGTTCTACTTAAACAGCTTCAGTAAACGGCTTTGATCGCTCCATTGGAACGTCTTTCACCGTTTAACTTAAACGATTCCGATTGCTTAAGTCCGCATTCTCTTTAACTGCTGTCGTATGTCTTCTTCATAATCTTTTCAAATTTTGTTTATGGTTATTAAAATGGTGTGGATCTCAAAAGCAGTATTTAGCCTTTGCCCATACTTCCGAATTGTGCTTATACGGGCCGAACATACCCTCGCTTCCTCCGAACCAGTCGTAGCCTGCCAAGAGGTGGATGTGGTCGTTCAGGGCATAGTCAGCCGTGAAACGGCTGAACCAGCCCTTGTGGTTGAGGTCGAAATAGGTGAAGTCGGAAAGCTGTAAGTTGCTGTCCAGTAACTTCTTCGACACGCAGAGCGTAAGGAGCGAATTATGGCGGGGCTGTGCGACGTAGCTTTCGTACTTGAAAATACTCTCGGAAGAGAACTGAGCCATCACTGTCCATTCATGAGGGGCATACCAGTCGGCCCCCACCAACCAATTGATGGTGTTGAATCCTTTTTGAGGGGTGGAGGCGGCTTGCTGTATGTAGCTGAAATGCTTCCCGAGGTTGAAGGCCGCTTCGCCGCGCAGCACGAACTGTCCCAAGGGCTTTGAGACATCGCCTCCGACGAATCCCATGCGGTAGTATCGGGGCGAAACCGTAAGTTGGGAGCCCGATGGTTTGTACTCGATGACGGGCATCTTGTTCCACGTATGCAGCGCGGCAAGCGAGAAGTCTACCCCCGGCAGGGCGAAAGAGAGCCTGCCCCCGTATTCTACGTTGGAGAGGCGTAGCTCGGGGCGGCTTCCCTCCGCGTCCCAGACAAGGGACCGGGGTGTTTCTTTAGGCAACACGCTCCACGGATTGGCGGCATCGGTGGGCAGCTTGTATCCTTCGAAAGTGGGAACGGCAAGCAGTTCGAGCTTTATCTTGTCGTTGAAGACGAAGAACCGCAGGGCATTGACGGGCATGCGGATGTCGTCGTAGTCTTGCGCCAAGAACTCGGTCATATCCATGGGTGAGACGAGGTCGGTGATACGTACGCCGTCGGCCGCACCCCAGATGACAAGTTGTCGCCCGAGACGAAAGCCCCAGTGCTCCTGCCGATGGTCAAGGTATGCTTCCCGCAGTTCAAAGCCGGTGCGCTCTTTCAGCAAGGCGTTGTAGGTAGCGTTGAACGAGACGAAGAGCGAAGAGCCTGCGAAGTTTTTGCCGACCTCGCCCCTGAGTCGGGTACGGGAAGACATCCAATCGTTCGGCTTTTCGGAGCGGAAGGCGTGGTAGGTGTCGACAAGACCTTTGAGCTGCCACGACGATTCGCCCGCTCCTTGTCCCCAAACTCCATGCACGGGGCAAAACAGAAAGACCGAGAGGCAAAGCCCCGCGGAAAGACGATTGAACGCTTTCATCAGAACCTGCCTTTCTCTAACGTGGTCACGTTAAACTTGCTCTCCTCCATGGGAATGTTGTACGTCGGATTCTTGATTTCGAGAACCGTCTGATGCTCGGTTTGCACGTTGGTCATGTGCATCTTCCGGGCTACCCAGAAGCCCTCTACCTTGGCAATATCCGACATCTCGAGACGACGGTGCAGCTTGCCCATCTTGTCGTAATATTCCACCCTGACAGGTATCAGACAGTCCTGACGTATCAGGGCCGTTTTCCTGGAGTAAATATCACGCTTGTCCTTAGGCAAGGATTCCAGTTTCCAGCACTTCTGTCCGTCGACGGTTTCTTCGCCCAGGAGCGTGTGCGTATCCTCGTCCACGTTGCGGCTGCCCATGTCGTCGTAGGTAAAGTCGCTACCCATAAAGTAGTCTTGCTTGGCAGACGAACCGCTGATACGGCGCGTTTTCTTTATGGCGGGCAGATAGAGCCATTTGTCATCGTCCTTGTTTAGCTCATCATAATCCCACGTCAAGAAGCCCGTCCCCTTTACATCGCCGGGATATTGGAAGAACATGATGCTCTTGCGGTCTTTCTTTTCTTTGCCCACATCGATGGAGTAGGAAATGAGCTTGCGTTCGCGCACCGCTCCGCGTTTGTTGATTAACGTCATAACCATTTCAGACCGACGGGTATCGCCGTCGGGACGGTCTTTTACCTTTTGGGCAATCTCTCTGCCCGTTTGTGCGCATGTTGTGGCAGCGAACCCCACCACAAGCATGGCTACTACTGCGATTGATCTCTTCATTTGTCCTTTTTCTTTATAATTGATTCTGATTGATTCGATTTATATTCCGGTCTCCTTCTGCCGTGCTACCATGCGGGCAAATTCGCCGTTTCGGGCAAGCAGTTCGTCGGGTGCTCCTTGTTCTGCGACGGTTCCGTCTTTCAGCACCACGATATGATGAGCGTTGGCAACGGTGCGCATACGGTGTGCGATGATGACGACGGTCTTGTTCTTGATCAACTCCGATATACCGGCCTGTATCAACGTTTCGTTCTCTACGTCCAGACTTGCCGTTGCTTCGTCCAAGAGGATGACAGGAGCATCTTTGAGAAGCGCACGGGCAATGGATATGCGTTGGCGTTCGCCTCCCGATAGCGATTCTCCGTTTTCGCCTATCAAGGTGTCGTAACCGTTGGGCAGCCGGGCGATGAACTCATCGCAACGGGCAAGACGTGCTACCGCTTTCACCTCTTCCTCGGTAGCGTCTTTCTTCCCGATTTTGATGTTGTCCATGACGGAAGCGTTGAAAAGCAACACGTCCTGAAAGACTACGGCATAGTTTTTCAAGAGCATTTCGGGATCTATTTTTGAGATGTCCCGTCCGCCAAGTGTGATCTTTCCGCCATGAATATCCCAAAAGCGGGCAGCTAATTTTGCCGAAGTGCTTTTGCCTCCCCCCGAAGGTCCCACAAGTGCCGTTACTTTGCCTTGCTTGGCAGTGAAAGAGACGTTGCGCAGCACCTGCTTGCTTGTCTCGTAAGCAAAATCGACCTTGTCAAAACAGATGTCGTAACCCTCTACCGTGCAATCCTCATCGCCTTGCTGTGCGGGCATGTCGTTCATCTCACGTATGCGGTCGATACGCACATCGAGTAGTATCAGTGTCGCCATATGGTTGAACACGTCCATGATGGGGTTGTAGATGCTGGCTACAACGAGCAGGAAGACCAAGTAAGTGAACATGTCGATGCTGCCCAAACCAAGTAAATAAGCTCCCGCAATGATAACGCTTGCCAAACCAAGTTTCAGGATAGACTGTGCACTGCCCACAAGCCCCGCTCCGAGAAATTCGCCTCGCTGCAGAGTGGCTTCATATATCTCGAGCTGTTTGTCTAAACGGTCGCAATAGGCTGCCTCTCCGTTGTACGATTTAATCTCCTGCGCCGCTTCAAGCCCTTCCTGTATCTGCTCGGTCGTATCACGCCTTACGTGATAGTACTCCTTATTAGCTTTATCCATAAGCCTTTTTCCTAAGAAGATGACCGTTGTCGCTACCGGTACGACCCCAAAGAGAGCAAGGGCCAGTTGCCAGTTGTAGAAGAACATCCCGGTGGCAATCAAGATAATGCTGATGACAGAGGCGAAGAGTTGTGGAACTGTGTGAGAGAAGAGGGTTTCCAACATGTTACAATCCTCCATCATCGTAGCGGTGAGATCCGAAAGATTCTTTTCTCCGAAGAAAGCCAAAGGCAATTTACGCAGCTTCTCGGCAATGCCAATACGACGGTTGGCACTCTCGGTATAGATTTTCGTGTAGGTGCTCTTGTACTGTATCATCGCAATCACAAAGAGTACCGTCATAAAACAGAGAGCCGTCAGCACGTAGTACCAGAGCCCGTGCGTCGTGCTGTTCCCGGCTTGGATAACAGGGTGCAGGTAATCGGTGATGAACAGAAAGATGAAGATTACCGGCAGCATCAGTGCCAGGTTGAGAAAAAGAGAAGCTATAACCCCTTTTATAAAGGTCTTTGCCCCGTCTTCCGATAAGGTGAATCTATGTTGAAAATATTTACTAATATTCATAATGTTGTCTCCTGAGGTTTATACCGTCCATGTCACGGTTCGTTGATATTCATTCCACATGCTGTTATAGATGCCGTTTCGGGCTATCAACTCGCTGTGTGTGCCTTCTTCGGCAATCTTGCCTTGTGCTATCACCAGTATCTTGTCGGCATCCTGTACGCTAGTCAGATGATGGGCGATCATCAACACTGTCTTTCCTTTTCTCAGCTCGTGCAGGGCTTTTTGTATCAGGTGTTCGTTTTCGGGGTCGGCAAAAGCTGTTGCTTCGTCCAGGACAACAATCGGCGCATCTTTCAAGATGGCCCGGGCCAAGACAATGCGTTGCTGTTCCCCTCCCGAAAGGAATGTTCCATCTACTCCTATCTTCGTGTTCAATCCGTTGGGTAGCCGGTCGATGATCTCCCGACTTTGGGAAAGGTCTATGGCACGTTGCACGGCTTCATCACTCGCTGCCGGATTACCGTATTTGATGTTCTCCAGCAAAGAGGTCTTGAAGAGTTTTGTATTCTGGAAGACGAAAGCGATGTGGTTCATCAGGTTGTCTTTGGCAATGTTTTTCACATTTATTCCGCCAATCGTCACACTACCTGCTGATACGTCCCAAAAGCGGGGAATGAGTTGGGCAATGGTGGTCTTCCCTCCTCCCGATTGCCCCACAAGGGCAAAAGTCTTCCCTTCGGGGAGGTGGAAGCTGATACCGTCTACGGCATTTTGACCGGCATTGGGATAGGCAAACGAAACGTTCTCGAATGTCACATCGCAAGCGGTGATTTTCTCCGGATTTTCGGCTATTGGGAGTGGTTCGCTACTCGTCAGGTTTTCCACCCGGCTTATGGCTTGATCTGCCAGAAACATATCTTGTTGCAGATACATCACTTTCATCACATTGGTTGCTATCACCGGAGTAATCAGCACATACAGGAACATATCGGTGATGATGGGGGCAATGTTTTCGCTTTTGTTGCCGATAAGCAATATGACTACGGGGACAAGTAGGAAAGCAAAGCTATTGATGGCCACCGTGTAGAGTGACATCGGCTTTTGCCAACCCAGCGTGTATTTGGTAACTAAATCCCGGTAGGCGATGATGCTGTCGTAAAAACGTTTGAAAGAGAATATCGTTTGCTGGAACACTTTCACCACCGAAATACCACGTACGTATTCCACCGCTTCGCTGCTCATATGCTCTTGTGCTCCGAGGTATTCATTTTGGAACGCCTTCTGAGCAGTTGTATTCATCCGTGTCATGATGAAGACAGCCGCCGTGAGGGGGATCAGGCACGCCAGACCAAGTTGCCAGTTGAAGACGAAGATCAATATTATAACCGACAGCGGGGCTATAAAACTCCCCGCCAGGTCGGGCAAGAGATGTGCGACAAACGTGTGGGTTTCAGAAGCATTTTCATCAATAATCTTACGCATCTGTCCGCTGGTATTCCGGTCGAAGAAGCCAAGCGGAATCTGCATGATTTTTCTCATAGCCGTACGTCGCATATTGGTTTCTACCCGGAACGCCGCTAAGTGCAAAAGCATCAGCCCGGCAAAGTAAATGACAAGGCCGGCAACGGCTGTGCCTACCGCCCACCATGCATAGACGTTGATAGGGATTCCTGAGGCAACGCTGCCAGTCAATAGTAGCGAGCGTACGATAAGCCAAATGAAGATGAATGGCATAAGCGAGAGCAGACCGCTTAATCCCGACAGTGTCAGGGCTATGGGCATAAGCACCTTGCGTTTGCCCATGTAAAATTGAAGTTTCTTTAATGTATTCATATTAATTGATTGTTTCATTGGTTTCTATCTCTTTCCCGAATAACCGGAACTTTTGGAATAACACGGGTGTAACGCAGAGGTCGGCCACGAGTGCCGATACGATACCCGCTACGGAGAGCAGACCCATGTGTATAAAAGAGAGGCCTTCGGAAGTCATGTAAATAGCGAAGTTCGCACATATCACGACACTGGTCAGAATGATTGGTGTCCCGATCGTACGGAACGAGCGGAGAATGGCATCCCGATAATTACCTCGACGGTCGAACTCCAAATGCCCGTGGTTGATGAAGTGAATGGTGTCGTCGACAGCCAAACCGAGGATCATCGGCATAATGGTTGCGGTCATCATATCCAACGGGTAGCCCAGCCATCCCATCAGTCCGCCGACCACCAAAGCCGGAGTGATATTGGGTATCAAACCGATAAGCCCGATGCGTACACTGCCAAAGACCAACATCATTAGGATGCCGATAATAAGGAGAGAGATGGCAAATGAAACCATCTGCCCGCGAGCCACGTACTGCATCATCACGGTAAATTGCGGAATACTACCCACTGTAGTGACAGAAGCTTCGGGGAAGAGCCTGGCGGCATTGGCTGCAATATCGTTCAACTCTCGTTCTACCTCGCCGGAGTCAAAACTGCTGATCTCCACCATCAGGCGCAAACGTCGATAGTCGTAATCGATCCAATATTCCGCTTCGCTACCGCCTGCATTCTCGTAAAGGAGCAGCAGTTGTGCCACCTCTTCCGGATTCGTCGGAATACGATAATAAGCCGCATCTCCTTCGTGCAGGGTTTGATTCAGGTCTTTTAGGATATTCAGCACTGTAGTCGTTCGCTTGGTTAGCTTATAGCCTTCGGCCTTTTGTGCCAGAGAGTCTAAGCGTACAAGCATTGCCGGCGATTTTGTCAAGCCGTCTTCGGGCAGGTCTATCATGACGTCGTAGGTGTAGATGGATCCCAGTTCGCTTTCACCTACTTCCAGCAGATTGTTTACATAGGCTATTTTACGTCCCATGGTGCGTTCTATGTCAAAGGCGGTCTCTATCTTGGTGAATTGATAAATGAGTGCTGCGGTAAGCAGCCCTGCAATCCATAGGATCAATGTGCCATGCCGGAGTACGCTTTCTCCCAAACGCCCCAGTTGATGGTCGAGCCACCGTCCGCCGGTTTCCTGCACTTTGGGATGAGGTTTGCCGTTCTTGCCAAAACTCAACAGCACGGGCATCAGTGTAATGGCAATGAAGAAAGCCAGCATCACGCACGAGGAGGTAGCGATACCAATGAACCGCATGGGCTGCATCGGAATAGCGAGAAACGACAGCAGGGCGGCAAAGGTGGTGAGTGCACTGAACAACACAGGCCAGCCCATTTCACCCACGGTCTCTTCTACGGCTCGTCGACGTTCTCCGTGTAGAAGGAATTGCCGTTTGAAATAGGAAAAGATATGTATGTTATAGGCTATCGAGACGGCAAACGCCAACAGCATAGGTATCATCATCATACCGCTGTCTATCGTCATGCCGACATATCCCAACAGTCCATACACAATCACAATTGAGCCTGCCGCCGTGATAAGTGGAACGACAACGCCCCGTAGGGAGCGTGTTATGAGTAACAAAATAAGAATGGAAACGAGTGCGGCAATGCCCATCACACGGGGCATCTCTTTGCCAATCCATTTCATCTTCATGGCGGTAACGTAGGGCAAGCCTGTGCCTTTGGGATGGAGCTTTTGGTATTTGTCTTTAGTGATGATATGCTCCAGCTCATTCCCCGTTAGCACTTCAGGAGAAACGGCATTCTTACCTTTATTCCACACTGAATCTTTAGGAAAGGTACGCAACTTGAGAATAATCCACGAGAGCGTACCATCTTTGGAGACAAGCCGCTCGGCAATATGTGGCTTCATATAGGCTTTGCGACGTATCGTTTCCAGACTTGCCGCATCAGTGGGAATAAGGTCAGGCACTATCTGCTCGATAGTCATTCCTTCTTCATTCCCTACCATAAATTCGATGTCAGTGAGCGAAGTGATTTTGTCGGCGTATGAAATGCTATCCATCATTTCGTTCGTGAGTTCGCGGATGAGCTCTAAGTTCTCTTTCATAAACGAATTGTCGCATTGGGTCAGTACGGCGGCAAAATTGTCATTGCCGAATATATCCTTGAATTCTTTGGTCTTGACAAGCATCGGGTCGTCTTCGAGGAAGTAGTTTTCCCACGAAGCACTCACCTTGAAATATCTTAACCCTGTAAATCCTATGGCGAAGACGAGGATAAACAAGCTTAGTACAAGCCATCGTTTTTGTACCATCCATCTGCCCTGACGGGCAAACCAGTCATTGATTCTTTCTATTTTCATATCGTTTGTTATTGGTAAGTTCATTCATTTCAACACATTCAGCAGCGTGACGAGAAATAGCTTTCCACTTTGGGGCTACATATGATAATGGTGACAATGTGCGTGGACACAAGAATGCTCTTTGTGGGCATCATGCACGTGACAACGGCAGGAGTGAGAAGTGTTCATATTCTTTCTTTTTTTTACTTATGTTTTTTATATTACTTAGTCTTGCTAACACAACATCAGCAGGTTGAGTGCCATAACCGCCATGCCTGCTACCAAACCATAGATAGTATGATGGTGCTTACCGTATTCTTCGGCAGCGGGTAGTAACTCATCAAGCGAGATAAATACCATGATACCGGCAATCATCCCGAAAATAACGCCGAAAACATGGTCATTGAGGAATGGTGCCAAGATAAGATAGCCGATGACGGCTCCTACCGGCTCGGCCAATCCCGATAGAAATGAAAGCCAAAGGGCCCGTTTACGATTACCTGTAGCATAATAGATCGGAACGGAGACGGAAATGCCTTCGGGTATATTATGTATGGCGATGGCACAGGCAATAGGTATAGCAATGTTTATATCCTTCAATGCTGCAAGAAACGTAACCATACCTTCCGGGAAATTGTGTATTGCCAGCACCAAGGCTGTCACTACATCGACGCGTAATAATTGAGGCTTTATTTCAGTCTTTCGTTCTTCCTTTAAGCTCATTTCTTCCACCCGATGCATTTCGTGTGGATTTTCGTAGTGAGGAATTAGCTTATCAATAAGTAGAATCAATACGATTCCCCCGAAAAAAGAAAGTGTGGAATGAAGAGTTCCGTCGTCCTTGCCATGTATATTGGCAAGAGTCTGCAAAGAAGAGGCAAACAGATTGGCGAAAGACATATAAATCATTACTGCTGTTGAAAATCCCAATGAAAGAGAAAGGAATGAAGTATTGGTGCGCTTAGCAAAAAATGCAATCGCACTGCCTATCCCTGTGGATATACCGGCAAACGATGTTAGGAAAAATGCTATAAGTACTGGTTGAGACATGGCTATGATGGATTGGAAGTTAGTGCGTCAAAAGAGAACAAAGGTTTGTTTTGTTCAGAAGCAAAGCGAGCCGCTCTTTGCAGGCGGCTCGCTCGGTAGGAGAAACAGTTAGATTTAGAAATAAGACGTTTCATGCTTTTGGCAACTAAGTTTAGTTCGGTCAGTCTGCGGATGTACGATGTTGGTACTTTGATCTTTCGTCCCAATAATTTCTTTGGGCAAAACCTTTCCGATACGGGAGACTGCCCTGCTTTGCGTAACCCATGACTCCTCGCAGAAGAAAAGCCCGTTGACTCCTTGTACGAGTGTTAATTCGTCGTTGCTGATGATGTTGATGATACTCATATGCTGATTATTATTTAGTGATTCTTCTGGAATGACTCGGCGTTCCAACTCCTGCATCAAACGAAACGCTGCCTGACAAGATTGCAGCATCTGTCCATGCAGGCTATAGGTGTGGAGTCGAGCAGAAGGTAGCTGATGCCTATTGTCTCGGAATCAAATACAAAAGAGATTCGATTGTTTACAATCGTACAATCATTTCCGCAAGGCTTGCATTGCAGACAAGACGAGAAACGGATGTTTTGATTAGTTATCTCTTGACAGACAGGATGTTTCAATAGTTCTGCCTTCATCTTTCATTCTTTACATTCATGAGTTTCTTCCATCCTCCCGTGCTAAAGCGAATATACTCACTGATGAAACACTCTATCTCTTCGCAGGAAAGTTCCTTATGTTGCACCACCTCTTTCATCATATTAATCCACCAAGAGCAGGTGAAGTGCATGAAGAACGGAGAAATATCGGTATGTAGTTCCGGATGGAGTCTTCTCATCTTTTCCATATATTCCATCCCTATTGTGGCACTTTTCTCAATCCACTCTTCCAAATAATCTTTGAGGCGAGAATGCTGCGTAGAGAAAAACAGCAAATTTAATTCACTTCGGTAACGAGTTATAATGCCCATAAGCTCCTGCAAAGATGCACGATGATATTCATCTGAGATAAATATGTCAAGGGAGAAATTCTCCGGTCGGTTGTGATCTTCCAGCATCCTGTACATAGCAGCCAAAAGAGGACGCAACACATCAACCAGTAAATCGTCCTTACAGGGATAGTAATTGTATATATTGCTCAGACCAATGCCCGACAACTTAGAAATCTCACGCATAGACACCGACTTGAAGCCCTTTTCGAAAAAAGCTTTCTGCGCTGTTTCCAGCAATAGCTTACGTATATAATCCTTCGTTGTTTGCATAGGTCAGAACATAATTCTTTATTTTATAACGCAAAATTAGTCACATATTTTTTCGGTTGCAATACCTTAAAATGATGATTTTTTTACTTACCATTCCCCATTTATGGTAATTCAGCAAATGAAATTTATAACTTTCAATATGCTACTCCTAATCATATCAAAGCTACAAATACTCACTTATTTACAATCTCTAGCACTCACTTTTTTTTGTTTACTTTTGTCTGTAAACCGCTACTGACGTCATTAAATACATAGTAATATGAGCAAAAAAATCAAAGACCAAGAAGTTCTTTTGGTCAAAGATCAGAAGGACGATAGCCTCCGAGCCGTAGTCGGAGCAGATGGGAAAAGCGGACTGAAGTTGCATTCTTTCAAAGTCTCCTTTGAGAGTGTCGTTGCCAGCGTGCATGTATACCAATAGACGATTACTCACTACCAATATAAGGAAAAGTTGCATGCAAATGAAATTTATCATACGCCATGCAACTTTGGAGCCAATTCATAAGAAGAGGAGCTAACGGAGAAAAAGAACTTTTTCAGTGCCCTCAGATTTCGGGCTTCCTTTTTTATTTACCTTCAACAACTCCAAATATTCTTATTACATCAATCTTCGATAGTACATACACTTACACGGTTCCAATCCGGTTCGGTAAACATGTCACCTACTCCCTGATCTTCGGCAGTAATACGAGACGTATTAATCTTGTATTTATTAACAAGGATTGTTTTTACAGCTTCTGCACGTGCGGTAGCAATTTTTGCGTTGATCTCAACATTGCCTTCTGGAGAAGCGTACCCTTTAATAATGACTTTTGAATCGGGATATTTCTTCATGTAGGAGGCTACACGTTCCACATTCGGTAGCTGTGATGCATCCACTGATGAGCGACCTTGTCTGAAAGTAATGATAGATTCCGGAACGCGGGCAGTCTTGACTACTGTTTCAATGGGAACGACCTTTGTACGACATTCTTCCAACTCTTTATGCAAACCGCTAATTCTTTGGTTAGCATTGTTTAGTTCTCTGTCACGACTGCCCACCTGTTCGCGAAGTGCATTAATAGCAACATTCAAATCATCAATTTCGCTCTGATTGTAGACTTTTACTTTAGTAAAGTAATGATTCCCAGTACTCATCTTGAAGTGATAAGTCAATCCGGCAGTCAGTTCAAATGTTGCATTGTTTGCATTGAAACAACTCTTTGCCTGATTAAAATCACCTTGCATATCATATACGATAGCGGGCTTAATTCCCAATGTCCATGCTTTTGTTTCACCGAGGTTGAAATTAAGATTCAATCCGAGACGGGTAGACCATGAATTGTCATCTCCTTTACCATTTACATAATAATGCAACCACCCCATTCCGGCAATAGCTTCTATCTCAAACAAACGAGGTTTGCCCCGATAGCTTGCAAATAGATTTATTAAGTTAATTTTGCTTAACAAGATGACATCTAAAACATCAAAAGCTGTTTTACTCGGAGTTGTATTGATATATCCCATTCCCTGAAATTCCAAACCGAAAACTAGGAGTTAATTGTTTGGATATTCCAACTCCGAAACCGGGACGCATCCCTTTAAAGAAAGAGGCGTGAGTGAGAGGGGTAACTGCTCCTGCATTCACTCCTACAGACCAATTGTCCATAAACTTTGTTCCTTCTACAACTGATTGGGCATTTACAATAAATGTTCCCAAAGTAAAAACTAATAAAATAGCAATTTTCTTCATAATCTATTGTTTTATTTTTTTCGAATGCAAAAGTAAAAAGATTGCAGAGCTTTTTAGTTGTAGGACAAAAGAATAAATCTAATACATTGATTTTTATTTTACTTATAATCAGTAGTTTGCAAAAATGGTTCAATTAATAATCTAACACATATCTAACACCCTTGATAAAATTCAAAAAAGCACTTACACTTACACCTTTAGGGTAGTCAAGTTTATTTTTTAACAACAACGAGTGAACTGATACTTTTACTCTGAATAGCAATAACTTACTGCTATTTTGTACTATTACGATTATACATATTATATAATATGCTAATAAGCAATTATATATTGTTAGGCCCAATAAAAAATATATATAAATAGCGAGCGATAATCATATAAGTTAAAGAATAATTTATATTGGTAAAATATTCCTAATCGCCCATGCAAAAAATAAAACACATTATTATATTCGCAATATGAAATGTAAGATTATAATTGGACTATCAGCTATTCTCTATTTTACAGGTTGTTATAACAGGGAACAGAC
>NZ_QTMH01000012.1:85054-220111 GCF_003603065.1 Bacteroides sp. AF20-13LB | reverse complement strand
GCAATAATTGTGGGTGGATTATGCCGTTCTAAGTGGGTGGGTATGCTCCGTTTTCGCCAACAAATAGCGCCGATTAGGAACTAATTCACAAAATTTACAACGTGGTTTACCGAATGCTTACTTTACTTCAAGTGACAGGCTTGAATCAAAATCATAGTGCATCAGGAATGTTTGGGGTATCACCAGCATTCCGTACAAGTGTTGGTGATACCCCAAATTAATGAAATCTAGTTTTTTATAACTACAACTTCAGCCCTTCTGATGAGTCTATTTCCTCTTGTGTATCCATCTTTTTCTATTGAAATTACAATACCATCTTCTTGTTCTAAATCTGGCTCAGTTTCGACAATTGTACAAATGTCTTCGTTAATAGGTTTACCAAGGATATCGATTTTATGTACGTCATATTTATCCAAAATGGTAGCTGCAACTTTTTTGGGTTGGAGCATTCTTTTGATAGCCTTTTGGGACGTTTCTTCTTGATCCAACCCTTTCTCTTTAACAACAGTCTCTGACTTATCGAAGGAATCTATTACCTTTATGAACTCGCTTATCATCTCATCGATTTTGCGTTCATTGGTAATAATCATTTCCTCCATGTCGTTCTTTAGCTTAAGATTCTCTCTTTTAATTAGAGTAATCTCTTCTTCAATGCTTTTTTGGTATTCCTCATTCATATTTATAGCGAGTTATATACTTCAGAATCAATTGTGTTAATATCTATGTTTTCAAGCACGACACCTGAGACCAGCGGATTTAATCCTTCATATGATTCAAATATAGGAAAAGTAAAGTCGGCAGCAAGTCTTGTAGTTGGCTTGCTCAATTGAGCTCTGGCTTGGGCAATGTCTGTATTAGAATACTCTTTTTTTCGCATAGCCGTTGTCATAGCCTTAAGTATTTGTGGATTATTGGCATCTTGCGACACACCTAATATTTCGTATGGATTTTTCATTTTTATAAATTACGTTATTTAATAATGAATTAAGTTTATTTTTAATGATGATGATGCAATATGGAGAATATGTCATCATCAAAAGTTGAAAGAGAAAAACCTCCAAGGCTCCTATAATATTCAAGGCCTTCCTTTAGCGCATAACCTTTGTCATTGAGAGTCTGACCGTATGAAAGCCCAGCACCCTTTAACAACTGCTGTGCATCAAATGGCAATTGATTCCAAATTTCGTTATGTGTTTTTTTGAAAACAGAACAATGCTTGTTGAATTCTGCACTTTTGTTGATTTTCAACTTATCCAATATTGATTTGACACCAGATTTTCCATACTTATCACCGATGACATATTCCATTATACACATGTTACACAATGTTGAAAGGTTTTCGCAGATTCTACTGTTGTTTGGGTATTTGCAGTATATGTCATAAACCTTAGTAAGAGCTTGAGATTTGTTAATAGAATTATTATTGACTCTTTCTACGATTTCATTTAACTCTTTATTAACCTTTACCTCGGTTACTTTGGCATTAAGTTTTTGTGCGAATGTTGAAGTCCCGCTTGAATATGAACTTATACCTGAAGATATAGCAGATAGGCGATCTTCGTGGTCTGATATAAGAGCTAAAATAGCAAGTTGTTCAACAAGATCATTGTCTAATGATGAATCACAGCTTCTGGTCTTACTTAATATGTTTTTAATTGATGTTAATGCCGTGCTTCTTCCTTCCTGAGCATACTCTTGCATAAGCAAAGATAATAATGTAGCTAGGTTATCGTTTACTCTAGTGTTTGTCTTGTCAAGAAGATGTACTGTTAAGATGCATTCAGAAGCATCCTCTTTTGACATACGTTTTTCATTAACTTCCTCTACAACATATCTCATAACATAGTTTGAGAATGAATACGACAAAGTCACATCCTTAAGCTCGTTGCAAACCACAGAATACTGACCGAATCCATTCTTGAAATCAGCCTTATTCTCAGCTGATAATGATGATATTTTTGAACTTGTGTATGAAAGCAAAGCCTTATATTTCTTATTAAATCTTTGAATAAGGCTAAGTTTTGACTGGATAAATGCATTCTTGGTCTTTGTTATCTGCATTGAGTCTAGAGCTTCTATGCACTCACTAAAATATTGATTCGCAGTTTTGAAATCATTGTAAATTGAGTTTTGTAGTCCATAGTCTACTCCTACAGCCAATACATCCTCCCAATTATCATAACCTTCCTTACGGTCATGTTCTAGTGCTTCAGTAATGTCTTCAAATATGTCTTCAGATGATGACGCAAGGTAAGGAGCAACCAACTTGCATTTAATATCCAAATTCAATTCAACTAGAGCATCCATCGAACTCTTTTGTTCAGTAAAGAATATGTGATATTTCTGGTTCTCACTAATTGCTGCTTCAAATCTGTCAAGTAAAGAACGTTGGACTTCTTTAATCATTACAACTTTTTCATCACTGTCGTATTCAAGAATAACGTTCTCTGGCAGATTTCCAACAGTGTTTTCATTGAAATGGCCAAAAGCATCATACAAGCTGAACGTGAAACTGTTATCCCAAGATGTGTAGTCAAGGGATTTTATAAATAGTTTTTCCTGATAAATTGCGGTCAACCATACAGAAATAACTTCTTTATAATTTGAATCATTTAGTTGTTCAGACTCTGCCATGTTTAAGCATACAATGGCAATGTTTCTTAAGACTGTAAGATTGTCAAGATAATCAGAATGAACTTTTTTCAGCTTTTCAAAAGCCACATTATATTTTCCTTCATCAAAGAGTTTAGAGATAGCGTAATTTTTAATTTTGTTACGGTATCTACTCAAAACTGGACGACTTATTTCTAATACAGGTTTAATCTCTTCTGCATAGTCCAGCATATGATTAATGAAATAGATTGCGTCATCCGATGACATTTCTCTATTTTTAATCAACTCTAAATTATGATTGAATTCATCAAGTTTTGATAAAGCTTTAGCAATGTACCCCTGTTCGCATGCTTTTTTCAGGTATGTTTCTTCAGGAAGAAACTCTGACAGCACGCTTAAAGATTCGTCTATATCTCCTGATTTAAGCAGAATCAAGGCAAATCGATAAGCAATATCTTTCTTTTCCGTCATGAATGTATCTGAAGCTTTTCTCATTACGGAATAAATATTATCCTTATGATTGAGGATGTCAGAATTCTGATAATCCTTAAGTTTGCAAAGAATAAAGCGTAAGACCGCTAGTGTTGGTATTTTCTTAGCCTCTAGGGTACTAATCTCATGATAAATATTAGCTGCAGATGTAAAATTAGAAGCCAACTCAGACTCACGTGCAATTAAGTATTTTCTCTTGATCAGCTCTTTTATTACATTGGCCTTCCTTTTTTTTACTATAGTTTTATCTGTGAATTCTTTGTCAACTCTATTTATATATCTTTCAAGCAGATTAATTGCTTCTTGATTGCTCAAACTTTGTATTTTGTTGAGAGTTACAATAGATAATTCATCCCATATATTTTGGTATGAAGTATCATTAAGTCTTGATGGGTTGTTGAAAGTCGCAATCTCAGTTATTACTTTCTCTATATATTCTTCCTTATTCTCAGCGTTCAGTCCAGTTATCTCTTTGAGTCGATAGCAGGAAATTAAGTTTTGCGATCTTTCTGAACCTAAGTTAGACTGCTCATGAAGAATTGCGTAGGCTTTATCTGAATCTTTCACAGAATAATATAGCTCAGCTGTGTCAATGAATAATTCATTAACAGATTCTATTAGTTTACTGCTTCCAGTTCCTGTTGTTGAAGTTATTGATGAAAGTGATTCTCTTAATAATTTTACTCTTCTATCTAGATCTGTTTCAACCTTGGCCTTGTTGAACAAAGCTTCGGCCTTAACTAAACATGCCCCAGTTATTAGGTTTCCTATCTCATCTGCTAGAACAATTGCTTCATCATTCTTGTTATGTGATACATACCATCTTGCAATTTCAAGTTTCTTGATAAGCATGGTAGTGTTATTGCGGAAAAGAGTTAAGGCATGATTAATGTATGGTAGTTTGTCCTCATTATTCAATGATGAAATAACTTCTTGGACTTTTTTAAGGTAGTACTCCTTTACATCATATCCTAGATTATGAATCTTCTCTGTTAAAGTCAAAGATTCTATTTTATCAGAAAACTTCTGGATCCAATCAATGAATAACTTCTTTAACGATGGTTTTGATAGATATGCTGTATGGTTGGATAATATATTCTTAATTATTTCTTCTTGAAGGAACGCAGTTTTTTTTGCGGTCAAAACATCCATGACGAACTGATCGGATGAAGAAACCTTCCAACATTGATTGAAGAAGCGAATACATTCATCGCTTTTCTGACTGTAGTTAATTGAAAGTTCTTTTCCATATTTGGATACGACCTCTTTCAAATCATTGGAGGAAGCTTCTGTGTCCTTTTGGTCAATGATACAAGCCGCATTGCTTAGACATACATCTTTGTGATTCCTATTTGTAATGCTTTCCAGAAGCTTATTTGCAGCTAAATATCGCTTTCCGTCTATGAGTTCTTTGGCAAAAAGTTCAACTGTCTGTTCACATCGTTTAATGCTCTTCCCAAGTGAATTAAATTCTAAATTCAGCTGATTGAGAGAGGTCTTGAACTCTATAGACGATACAGATATGGTTTTAATCTTAGATATGAGAAGCATTATATTTGCTTCGCAAGCAAGATTAATACTATCAGAAGATTTGCTATCTGAATTATTGACAGCAGACATCAGATCAAGGCATTTCTGATATTTGGCTACATTAAAAAGAGCATTTGCCCTGGACAACATGGTCCTTACGGTTGTATCAACCGTAGAATTGTAAGACTTAATATCATAATTGTTGTTACCTTGAGAACTGAGTGACTTGATACATTTGAATAAATGAATCTCCTTGTTTGTATCCTCTTCGTTTCCTGCTCTCAGGAACTGTGCATAGTATAGACTTGCAAGTTTATTAACGGCAGTGTACTGCTTGCCTAAGAGTTCTTTATAGATTTCTTCAGCTTCGCATTCTTTTCCGTTATGGAGTAGTTCATCGGCTTTTTCAATCCGATGGTCGTAGTATACTCCCTTAATGTATGATATTAGTCCCATTATTCTAATTCTTATTATGAATGATTAATTTTTGTCCAGGGCGAATCTCTCTCCAAGTATTATTCTCATAATCCCACAGTCCGTTGTCTTCTGCTATTTTTTGAGCGATTGATTTCCAGTCATATGTAATGCCGAAAAATTTGCGTACGATGGTCCATGGACTATCATTCTTTTGCACTTCATATATGAATTGGTTGTTTTCGACAACTGCTGTTTCTGGTTTTGTTTGAGCTTTAGACTTGGCTTGTGCAAGAGATTCGTTTAATGAGTTGATTTCAGTATTCATCTTTTCAATTTGCTCAAGTAAAGGTTTTCTTGATACATTGTATGAGATGAATGATGCAACAGCTGCAATGCAGATAAATGCCAGTGTTGCTATAAGAATCTTCTTAGCGTTGAAATAATGATCTGAAGTCTTTGGATTATCCAATCTCGCTGCATCATTAATCTTCTTGTATATTGACAGATCACTTCCACAGTGTGGACAAATCACATTTTGCAAGTGATAATCCGGGATACCCGGATTATCACATATTGGACATTTTGTTGATACCATAATTAATTAGCTTTAATATATGATTAACCAATACCTGCTGAGAATGCATTACCAAGACCGGTTACATTCTTCTTCAAAAGGTCCTCGTTCTCATGTTGAATTCTTCTAATGTTATTTATATCTCCTGTCTTAAGAGATTGCATCATCTCATCAAATGCACAATTTGCTCTGCCAGCGTCCTGTGGATTATTGGTATTGTTCGCAATAATCTTAAAGAGGAAGATGTTAAGCAAAATACTGTAACTTGTTGCTAGGTCATTGAGCTCGTTTTGGAGAGATTCCTTCTGGAATGAATCATTTGTCTTGTTAAGCTTTTCCAGTTTTTCTCTCATTTCATTGAAGTCTGAAGGGTCAAGGTACTGAGGGAAATTCTTAACCAGAATCGTAGCCAGTATTTCCCCAAGTCTGTTTTCCTTCTCTTCTGGCTCGGTTGCAAATTGCTTGGCTGTCATTACTTGCTGCTCGAAATCAAGCCATTTGTCGTCATCAGACTTAAGCTTGCTGTTTTCAATGGCAACAATTATAGATTGTATTTTTGATAAAAAAGCAGTTTTTTTATTGTCTGAGATAGAATCATCATTCATGATGTCTTCAATTGAACTGGATATTTCACTCAAACAACTAGAGTCTTTACTTCCTCTACCAAGAACTACAGGAGATGTCTTACCAGTTGCAACAACCTTCACAGATACACGAAGGTTCTCATTTGTATCAAGGTTGAATGTAAAGTTTAACTTGCTTCCAGAAGGGAGGTTATCAGTGATTGTGAAGAATCCTGATGCCAACTTGTCGTATGTTCCATCCTCAGCATCGCTAAATAACTTTACTTCAACAATTTTCTGATTATTGACTATGGTGCTGAACTGTCTATTGACATTGAAAGGTAGTGGCGTTTGGTCATCAATGAATCTTTCCATTTCCTTTCTTCCATTCTTCGTTAGTTGGATAAGGTAATTGTGCTTTGCTGTGTAGACAATAGGACCGTCTGGAATTTCTTCGTCCACATCAACACTCTGGTCATCATCTTCCTTCCATTTAGAGGTGTCCATTGAGGCTGCAAGAATAGCTGCGCCGTGAGCTATAGCCAGCATAGGCTTTTCAGAAGACATTACTTTTTCTTCACCATATTTTTCGACCAACATCCTTTTTACTAAAGGAATGCATGATGAGCCTCCTACTAGAAGAATATTCGATAGGTCGTCTACTGTAATACTTGTTTTAACAAGAAGTTCTTCAATAAGGTCAATAGTTCTTTGAATCAACGGACGAATCAAAGACTCAAAGGTTTCTCTTGAAACAACAATGTCTTCCAAAGGATCTCCGTCTTCATTTTCAAGATAGTCAGAGATCATGATTGTTGCAGAAGAACTTTGGCTAAGAGTCTTCTTCGCGTTTTCTACATCTTTTTTTAATCCAGCTGTGAATTCTGCTACTTCTTTGTCAGTCTTGTCTGAAAGTAGCTCTTCAAGATTGATTCCATTCTGCTGTTCAATTTGATCCTTTACATAGTCGGATAAAATAGCATCAATATCGTCACCTCCAAGCCATCTGTCACCACCAGCACCTGTTTCCACAAACTGACCACCAGCAGCAGTAAGAATAGAAAGGTCGAATGTACCGCCACCAAAGTCATAGATAAGGAGTGTCTTATCTTCATCATCTTTCAAATTGTCGAAACCGTATGAGAGTGCAGCTGCAGTCGGTTCTGCGAGGAGCTGGAGGACCTTTAATCCTGCAAGTTTAGCCGCTTTCTTTGTTGCAGATTTTTGCTTCTCATTAAAGTATGCTGGGACTGTTATCACGGCATATTCAACGTCACCTAATTTCGTATCTGCATCGTTTTTGAGTGCTCGGAGTATTTCAGCACTGATCTGTTCAGGAGTATACTCTTTTCCTCTTAAGACAATAGCAACAGAATCTTCTGTACCACCTGATAATTTTTGGATACCAAAAGGGTAAGCATGGCTGTTTGTTTTCATCTTTTGGACATTAGAATCGTTGATGGAGGCACCCATAAGTCTCTTGGCAGAGACTACAATATTAGGTGCATGTCTTTTCCATGAATTAAATACAGAGTTACCGACCAGAAAATTACCATTCTTGTCTAATGCGACACACGATCTACATAGATCTTCATTGTTTGCTCCGGTCTGAATTGTTCTGACCGTTACATCCTTGAATGCTACAACCGAATTGGTCGTACCAAGGTCGATTCCGATTGCTTTTCCCATTTTATGACTTATTTTTTGTTGTTTTTTATTCTAATTACCAGAATTTAAAAAATGACATAATACTGTCTTCGCTTCGTTCATCGTCAATATTCTCTTCTTCTAAAGAAGCTATTTCATTCTTGACAGTGAAAACCCACTCATTGAAATCTTTTTCTTTCCTTTTTAACTCTTCTTGAAGTTCACGAATGTCCTTTTGGATCGATGATATTATGTCTTCGTTATCTGTAAACTCTTTTTCTTTACTTTGAATTGAACGCCTGAAATTGTCAATTGCAGATTTGAGGCTTGACCTTGTTTCAATGTACTTTGATAATTTAACTTCAAGTGTTTCAATTTTGGTCGAGATTTTGTCTAACTCATTCTTCTTACTTATTTTTTCATTCTGTATGGCTCTCTTTTTTCTCTGAATATCAAGACTCTTCGAGAAACCATCGATGTTCGATTTCTTCATATATACAGCACCAGAAATGGAAATATCATCTTTGTTACCCATTTCGCTTAGTTTTGGAAGATAATCGGCCAGCTCTGCATTAACATCTTCTTCATCAGCACATAACTCAATAATCTGTTCATAGAAATCTTGAATGTTAGCTTCTGTTCTCAATGAACCTTCTAGTCCATCTGAACACAGAAAAACGGAGAAGGGTAAAAAACCATTTCCACAGAATGCATATCTAAACTCGTCAATAGCATAATTATCACATAATGAGGTCGTGTAATTTAGAAAACAATTACAATCCTCTTGGATAGGAGAGGACCAAGAAAGATTTTTATTGCAGAAGAGTATTTTTCCATCTCCTATCTGAAACGATAACCAGTATGATTCAGTTTGCAGGTATGCTAACAGAGTGCATCCGTAGGCTTTTTCAATGTTCTTGCCATTCAGCTTGCTCAGTTCAGATGAACTGAATGGGTGTGAATCACAATGAATGGATATTTCATTCTTCCATTGATTGTAAATCTGCCTAAGTAGCTCATTCATCAGTTTCTGCTCTTTTACACATTTACTAGATGCTTCTGTGTAAGCTTGAGCCTGTTTGGCATACCCTTTCTGGCTTTCATTCATGTCCTCATAACGCAGCCGATTTCCTTCAGAGTCAACAAAAGGATTCTTGCGTGGTTTGGCCGTTATTGAAAAGGAACATTCAGAAAATGGGTTTGCCCCCATAGAATTAGAGAATCCCTTTAAAATATCTAGTGTTACTTCTGCTGCTAATTTTGCACCAATATCACTTCTAAAATATGTTTCACCTCCATGTCCATCACAAACAACAAGGATCTGTACCCCATTTTCACTAAAAGAAATGGAGTAGTCTTGACAAGGTTTGCCATTAGCTAAATGGCTCGCACCTCGTATAGATTTGTTGAAGACATTAATACATTCCATAAACATTACCAGTTTGTCCAGTCGTCAGTGCCCTTGTTGTCATCAGCGTCCGCACCTACATCTACTTTCTTAAGTGAAGAGTCTTTCTTGATTGCGTCCTTGATATCCTGCATAACTTCGTCTTGGCGGGATTCTGGTGCATCTGCTCCTACAGACACTCCCTTTGAAGCAACTTGGGATGCTGTCACAGATACTAGGTAGATCATTTTTTTGAGGTCAGCAACATTATGTACAGTTAATACTGCCTCACTATTATTGTTAACAAATTCTTTCAGTACATCTTTATTTGCGTCATCACCTATGGCCACAGCAATTTTTATTGCAGCATTGAACCAATTGTTGTCCTTCAGCTTTTCAAGACCATGCTTGGCATCATCAGTTGGTACACCATCAGAGAAAAGAATCATAACTGGTGCACAGGAAGCATTTGCTTCATGCATAAATCCTGATGTCTGAGAAAGTTGTTTTGCGAGCTCTTGATAAGCAGCCCCAAGACTAGTAAGACCGTTTGCATCCAAATCATTCCATTCGAAATCTTCTATTGGTAACGGACGAGGGTACATCCAATCACACCCGCTGGCAAATTGTAGTGCGGCGACTTTGAGCTCTGTGTCAGAATTGTCCTGTGATATTTGAGCCAGCATAGGCAAAGTATCTCTGATGGCTACGTTTAAACTTGAAATCTTAGCACCTGACATGCTACCAGATGTGTCAATAAGAAAAAATACTGTCAGCGCTTTTCTTGGAAGCTGATCAATTGGAGCGTTTAATCTTCCCATATTATTTTACGATTAATCCGTTAATACCCATTTTAAATTTAATCTTCATCTCATTCTTTATTGGCATGCCTGCTTCTGGTGAAACATTGTGTACATCACCAGCAGGGTCAATAGCTTGCCAAGTAAATGTCGAATAATTTTTAATTCCAAGTCGGTTAGTCATTGAGTGCCTAACAACTTCTCCAACAATTGCGTTCAAATCGCCATCAACAGGTAATTGGACATTGTATATTTTTTGACCTTGAAACAATGGAATCCTAAATTTGTCCACTTTCAGAACCATAGGTTTCTCTATGTTGCGTCCGCAGTCCAAGCAAACCTGATTTGAAGAGTCTGGCTCGACAAAAGTTTCTTCGCCACAATGAGGACACTTGCATAGCATAGATCTCAATTGAATCATTAATGTCATCCATTCTCTGTCAATCACACGTTTCTCAGGGAAAAGAATACTTTGTTTACTGAATGCTTGGATGAAGAGTTTTTCCATTGATTTAGGAAATAATCCCCATCTTCTTATTACGTTTGTATGTAATCCTGGGACCGGCCTATTAGAGTCATCAAGCGGATCCATAATAAAAACAGCATTATGACCAAAAAAAGCTTTTTCCATGTCTTCGGTCATGCAACCGCAGCCGGCGATTTTCTTTCCCTCAAATGGCCTGTTGAAATAGAACAAGATGAATAAGATTACTGCCATCGAAAAATAATCAGAATATCTATTCGGCATTGTCTTTTGATCTACAATCTCAGGAGCTAGATAACCGGCTTTACCAATGATGCCCAAATTCGTCTTATCTGGAGCTACATTGTCGTTATCGCAGATAAGTACATCTCCATTTCTTGGATTGATGAAAAAATTTCCGTCGTTCATATCTTGATAACTCAATCCTCTGATATGTAACTTCTGAAAGGCATCACAAATCTTGATGGCGGCATTGATGTTTGCTGCCATACTTGAAAACTGTACCTTAGCTAGCATGAAGTCACTGAATTCTCTATATCCTCTAGGACGAAGTTTCATAATGTAGCCAAAACTACCTTTTTGCTTTTCTGTTACAGCTAAAGGCCATAAGAAAGCATTGCTTGGTGCTCCAGAGTCAGCATTTCTCTTCAAGTTGTTATAGAAGCTATCGCTATAATCTCTTGTATACCATTTGAGAGCAAAGTCTCCTCCACAATAATCAACAAGATACACAATACCTTGTCCACCTCTGCCGAGCTCACTGTCAACGGTACATGTTTTGCCATTAAGCAGTTTTATGATTGTTCCTTGTTCTAGTTCTGCCATAGTTATTGTACATTAAATCCGATTTTTCTTCTTGGTGCAAGTGTAAGTTGAGCTTGACCAAGAGATGATGGGTTGTTACGAATTGATTCTTCCAACATTTTTTGCTCAATAGGTGTGTCTTTGAAGGCTGCAACTAATGCTGCATCATTTACAATGAATGCAATATCACTGGATGAATAATTGTCTGTCAATGCAGCTAATGCATTTGTGTCTATGTCGGAACAAGGCCTATCCTTAAGATAGAAATCGAAAATTTTTTTTCTTGTATCCTTGTCCGGAGCTGGAATCATTACATGAAGATCCAGTCTTCCTTTCCTAAGAACTGCTTCGTCAATAAGTTCTTTCTGGTTAGTTGTTCCAATGATGAATATTCCTTTTTGCGAGCAGTTGTTCATCTGGCTAAGGAACTCATTGACTTCAGGATTCATCAAGCTTTTTGCGTCACTTCCCGAACGCTTTGGAACCATAGCGTCAAATTCGTCAAAACAGATAACAGAAGGCGCATTTTTCTCTGCGTCTTTAAACAATTGGGCAATTTTGCCTTGTGAACCATGTATATATGTGCTTCCAATGTCGGATGCTTTGATGAAGATATAGTTCAGTTGTGCCTCTTCTGCGAATTTTTCGGCAAAATATGTTTTTCCACAGCCAGGAGGGCCATAGAGTAGCATTCCATTTGGTGGGGTTAATTTATATTTTTTCGCCTGATTGGGATTTTTCAAGAGGAAGATAACCTTCTGCTGGAGCATGGCCTTGACATCATCCATTCCAGCAACGTCCGCGAAACCATTTCCAACTTTCTTCTGTATACTGTATTCACTCTGTGGTTCTGCTTCTCGCTCTGATTTGACGCCACTCTTTATCACCTTCTGGTCTTCTTTATCGCTGCGGTAGATATTGGGACATGTCTTGGTTTCAAGAGCGTTTAACAGATCTTTTGCTGTTTGGATTCTCTTTTCAGGATCAGGACTGAGACATATTTTGAATAGTTGCTGGAGCCATAATGGACATCCATCTAAACTTCCAGAGAAAGAAAGAGGTTTGTTCATTAAAGTTCTGACTCTCTTTTCTTCCTCATTTGCATCCAACCCTTCAGGAAGTTGCTGTCCCCAAGGTTCTTTCCCAAAAACCATGGAGTAAAGTACTGCGATAATCGAATATATATCCGATCTGTAGTCAAATTGGTTTGAATAAGTCTCAGGCGCACGGTAAAATGCTATTAAGTCAGTGCGCAGGAAGTTATTCCCACTACCGTTATATTCTGAGATATGCCCTAAGTCAATAAGCTGAGTTTCTTCTAATTGCTTAGGGTTGAACATTATATTTCTTGGAGTTATGTCATTGTGCAATAACCCTTTCGAATGCATGTAAATAAGTCCTTTAAGAGCGTTTATTGTAATGTTTAAAGCACGCTCTAGTGGAAAAATTCTTCCCCTTACCAATGGTTCAGCTACTAGGATTCCTGTGAAATACTGAGTGACAATATAAGGATATTTTGTATTTGACATTTCATAAATGTCATCATTTACATATTGTATAACATTACGATGCGCTAACTTTCTAGATAAAGTTATTTCTAATATCTGGCCATCTTTATCCTTTATATCATAGGGTATTCTAGTAGGGTCAAAGATTTTAAGGAAGTACGGAACTCCTTCTTTGTCAGATATACGGTAGGTCTCATTGTATAGCCCTTCTTTAATAAAAGACTGTACAGTATAATTACCTATGATTTGCGACTCTTTTAAGATAGCCATTTGCTTAAATATTAAGGATTGTTTAAAACTGTTTTGCTCATCTTTGGACTTGCAACTAGAAGTTCTCTGATATCTACCCCGAGTAATTCTGATATCCGAGATAGAGTTTGTAAATCTGGCTGCGTAGTGTTTGTACACCATTTTGAGATAGTGACAGGATCTTTCCCTAGTTGTTCGGCTAGCCATTTATTTGTTTGGCCAGCATCAGCAAGCACTGCTTTAAGTCGATTTAGATTTGCCATATTTAATTTATTAACTTTAAATGCAAATATAATTGTTTTATATGTTATAGAAATAATGTTTAAATATGTTTTTTTCGAAAATTTTTGTTTGTATGGCTTATTTAATGTATAATACTCCAATGTTGTTATTTCTAATATATGATATTGTGACAACCATCCGGTCTTTGTGTTTTAGTTTAGTTCACGATTTCGGTAAAGGAGATAAAAAACAGAATATAGTGACCCTGTTTTCTGAACTCTCCATTAGATTTATAGATAGTACTATTTAAGGTCTCTTAATTATTGATGTAACCATTTAATTATAACATCTATCTCTCAAATTCTGCGTAAACAATGCGTAAACAAACTGTTTGAGGGATCAACGTAAAAACCTGAGGGATTCTGAAATTACGCATAAATTTTCAATAATCTAAACAGAAATCAATAGAATTACACTTCATTTGCAGCATTTGTTTACTATAAATATTATCGTAATATGGGTTTAGAAGCAGCCTATGGTATGCCTTCATTCTTCAAATGGATATGTTTCGTCATAGACTTCACTTAGAAGACGATCGTTGAAAAGCCAGTGTGGCGTCGGCTGTATATGTTTGACTTTGTAGCCTTTTAGCTTAGCAGAAAGTGCACTGATAGAAGTTTCTTCTCCTTGATAACACACTTTGCGCTCTGAAAGAATAGTGACAGAAATTGATGGGTCATCTTTCCAGATGAGAACATCGCCTTTCTGCAATCCCATCTCATAGAAATTGAGCGGTGGACGTTTTGCATGTGCTTTTGTGCTGGCAGCTTTGTCCTCATCTGTGAGGTCGTTCTGTATCTCGTCTGTCACTTCTTCCGTCACATCTTCATGGTGGAAAAGTTCGAGTATGGCTTGCGCCTGTTCCACGTTGATACGGAAGAACTCACGGTTCTGATTGATACGCTGAGGGTCAAAGGCTTTATGAAGGGCTTTTTCAATTTTGAGACAGTCACTTTTCTTAACCTTGCACGCAAATTTACACTCAAACGGTACGGGAACTCCTGTTGTATATAATTCCTTCATACGTTTGTCGATGTCTTCCTGTGTGGTCATACCTATTTTTACAAGTCCTGGCATCACAGGGTTTGTCAG
This sequence comes from Bacteroides sp. AF20-13LB, assembly GCF_003603065.1. NCBI lineage: Bacteria > Pseudomonadati > Bacteroidota > Bacteroidia > Bacteroidales > Bacteroidaceae > Bacteroides > Bacteroides sp. AF20-13LB. The sequence continues at coordinate 205,669 of NZ_QTMH01000012.1, read as the reverse complement.
AAGATAAACTATTCCGTATTCCATATCGTTGTGTTTTAGAAATTAGAGATTATTGTACGGTTTGTTGTTGTTTGTAATGAAATCAAGAACTTTTTCAAATTTGTACATCAGTGTTACCGTTCTTGTTGGTGAATATATGTGAACTCATTTTTTACTTCTCCTATATTTTTGATTGCTTGCATTGGGATGCTCGGGATTGGTCATTTCGAGATAGCCAGCCTCGACAAGAGCCATGATGTATGTTTGGATATTCTTGCTATGATATGTCAGACCAGCCCTTTCAAGAATTTCTTTGCTGCTACGTGGCACACTGCAGAAGTTTACTATATCCCTCTGTTTATTTGTTATTTTAGGACGTTTAGTGTCAGAGTTAGTATTGAAAGTGTCAGAGTCGGACTCTAAGCCAGTGTCAGAGTATCTATGTTCAGTGTCAGAGTCAGCATTGAAAGTGTCAGAGTTGATGCCTAAGTCGGTATCAGAGTGTCCAAGTTTAGTATCTAAGTTACCATTGACTTGGCTACCCTCCGGTCTATTTATAGTAATTACAAACTCGTTAGTTCTGTCATTGTTGGTGAATGAAACTTTCATATCCTCAGATAAGGCACGAAGCATACCACTACCTGCTCCTGTGTAGGGGAGCAAATGGATGGCATTTGTGAAGAGGAACATATTGCGTGGCATGGATGTACCTACAACAATATCATCCACGCTAAGCCCATTAGGGAGAATTCCGGGGCTGTGTATCTCCACTCTGTCATCAAAGATGAATATACGGATAGGAGCAGTCGCATTCAGCGAGCGATGTACCAAAGCATTTACGGTGAACTCAACAAGGCTGATGTATGAAATCTCCAATACTCCTTGCGAGTTAAACTCTTTTCCAACTTGTATATGGCGCAAGTTCCGGGTGAAGAAATCCATAATAGTTTCAAACTGATGAAGCAGATTTCCTTCAATGTCGGCATCATTCACCTTATCGCGAAATTGTGTACCTCCAAGATTGTTGCCCACAAAACAAATGCACTTTGCTGTCATTGCAGGAAGCCAACGCTGAGTGTACTTGCCAAACAGCAACATTGCAGCCACTGTGATTTTTCCATCGGGTCGGATGAAACGTAGGTTACGCAGCAGCTTCTCCCCATCGTGCCCACTAGCGATAGCAGAACAGACTGCATCTAAAGAGGTCTCGCGGAATGCATCACCCACCAAACCTTTTCTCACCAATACTTTTTCAAACTTGTTGCTTAAAAAGGTTTTGATGGTATTCTCGTCCAAGTCCTTAATCGTAGCATCCCGAACCCCAGCTTCATCAGGCGAGAAACTACCGCAGTCGGTCATCATCTCGGCAAGTTCGACATTATCGAACACCTTGCGCTTGTCGGCACCGTTCTTCACCCACACAATACCCCGATTGTCGTGGTAAGGCTTATTCACCCCTTCTTTAATATGAGCCACAACAAGGCTTCCGCCATCCACGGAAATAGTTTCTACATCAACAAGGATGGCAGGAACAACATTTTCTGATGCGATGTTGCTAAGTGTGTTCGTGGTTTCCTGTACTTCCAGATATGACAAAGGATTGAGACTGCCGGTTTTGTCCTTCACACCAACGACCAATGTTCCACCACGTGCATTGCTGAATGCCACCAATTCGCAGCCGATGTCGTAGCTGTCAAGGAGCCGTTCTTTGAACTGCATCTTACTGACTTCGCCAGACTTTATCTGTTGGATAATATCTATTTCATTCATTTTTTCAAATGTTTTTGGTTGAGCAGTCTACCTGCATCAATATTCAAAGCTTCTGCTATTCGCAGGAGGTTTCTTGCGTCAGGCTGCATGGTATTTGTCACCCATTTGGAGACAGTAGCCCTGTCTTTTCCTAATTGCTCTGCCAGCCACTTGCTACTTTTTTGCTCTTCGGCAAGCACAATCTTCAGCCTGTTAATCATTTCTTTTTCCATAAAAGATATTCCTTTCGGTGTAAAGGTACAAATAAACCCAGAGAATCAAGATGAAATATATCAAAAAAGAGCATTTATACAACAAATAATTGGTTATAACGTCAACAAGTAATCTACATTTACTAATAACCTTATTTTGTCGCAAAACACAAATTACTTACGACAGCAATATGGCTTATAAAAAGCAAAAAGGGTACTTAGCATAACTCCGGATGGGAAACTGGCTGTTTCATACACTTGTTTCTGCGTAAACAATGCGTAAACAAACGGTTTCAGTTATGGGTATTTAATGAGTTTTATAAGAAATAGTAAATTCATAACTGCTTGATATTCAATTAATATTGATAAAATGAACTATCGTAGAATATCATTTTATCGTTCTCATAATCTGGAGGTCCCTGGTTCAAGCCCAGGCTGGTCCACAAACAAGAGGCTCATTCTTAATAGAATAGAGCCTCTTTTAATTTTTGGACTCCGCCATACAAGCCCGGTATTTGTGTAATAAAACAACCTTCATCATGAAATACGGAGTATCTCCAAATACACTGCTCATAACTGCCGGAACCATATGGTCATTGGCAGGAGTCAATATTCTGCGTATAGGCCTGACCTGCTGGATAGATGACGGACATTATTGGCTATTCAAAGTCTGCGAAGCCAGCCTGGTATTCCTTCTGTTCTCCGGCATTATTTTCCATAGGCTGTACAAGAAACATACTCTCCGTATCTCACAGAAGAAAGGTAAGCACTGCCCCTTTTCCTTTTTCGACGTAAAAGGATGGATTGTCATGATAGGCATGATTGCAATGGGAATTGTAATACGTACCTGCCACCTTCTGCCCGACTCCTTCATCGCAGTGTTCTATACCGGACTTTCTCTCGCGCTTCTCGGCACCGGGCTACGCTTCATCTGGTATTGGTGGAGGAACAGATAACTCCGGATTCACCGATTCCCATCCTATGCAGGCTCCGGCAAAGTGCTGATCGCCTCGCTCTTTATCCTTTCAGGCTTATTGCTATTCCCCGGCAATTTCCAAGCCATGCTGTAGCCCTTGGCCCTTATCCTCATCGGCATCTTCCTTCTCAGACATCACCATAGGAGAAACTGGACACACCAAAGGACAGTGCATCGCCGTGCCAAGATGGTACAACGGATGATGAACAAGAGAATGGGAGAGCAAGAGGAACATAGCACCCGGAGAAACCTACATAGACCTGGACTGCAGTTGGGGAGGAGTGGAACTGCACATACCCGCCGACTGGCAAGTACGCATAGAATGCAGTTGCTTTTGCGGCGGATGTGAAGACAAACGCTGGCAAGGCACACCTGCCAAACAAGCATTCCTTTCCGCCTCTTGTTCGGTATTCCTGCCTGGACAGCTATCCTTTTGTGGTATCATCTGCAGATTGTGGCAGACACTTCATTACAAACAGAAAAATTCACCGCCCCCGAGGTAGAAAAGGCCGCTCCCCTGCCACAAGAAGAAAGTATTGACCGGATCACGATAAAAGACGGCTCCCGGATTCACATCATCAAAGTGGAAGACCTATTATACATCCAGGCTTGTGGGGACTACGCAACCCTGGTGACATCCGACGGAGAGTACATCAAGGAACAGACCATGAAAAACTTCGAGACACATTTGCCAGCAGATAACTTTGTCCGCATCCACCGCTCGAGCATTGTCAACGTAACCCAGATATCACGAGTAGAACAGTATGGAAAAGAGACCTACCAAGTGACGTTAAAAAGTGGCGTCAAGCTACGGGTAAGCCTCTCCAGATACCGGTTACTGAAGGAACGGTTGGGCATATAAATGCCGCAACCAGTCCTTCAGAATACTTCCTGCAGAGGAAAAAGACAATTAATCTTAAAATACAGCGGAATATATAACTTTGTCCAAAGTTATTTGTTCCTTTATCTTGCTATGATGAAACATCTGTATTACATACTTATGTTTACCTTCCTCTGTCTGGGTTTGACTACCATCTCCCAGGAGGAACAGCCAGACTCACGGAATACTACCGGGAGTCCGGCGGGAATAGTTGTCGGAAGTCCGGCCTCCGAATGCTCCTTTACCGCCTACACACAGTGCGCATCGTACACAGCCACCCACCGTTCACTATTCAATGACGAAAATACCGACTGCTGGACCAACGAAGCGTTGTGTCCGAACAGCCTATACACACATAACCACGCCTCTCCGAAATTCCTGAAGATGAGAATTCTGAAACCAGCCGGGCAACTGGAGCATCTGCTTTCCAGCCATCTGTCTGCCGGAGAGAGCGCCAACCTTTCATTCAATCCCAGTGCCCTCCGCTATTCCTGCGGATACTACATCTATGCACTGCTGCATATCCTGATTTAGACTTTATCGGACTTATTGCAAACCATTACCGGAGGTGTACTGCATGTACATCTTTCGCTTTTTTATTATCCATTTCATCACATTAATATCATAACTATGTCCGATTTATTCCTCCCCACCCTTGAGATGATGGGGCTCACTTTTGCAATCGGTTTCTTTGTGGCATTCATCATCAAACTGATAGCCAGCGCAGCCGATTCACTCGATTTCTACAGTTCCCACCAGCAGGAGTTACTCCGCCTGCGCCGTATAAAGAAGTTCCGCCAGAAGATGGAACTGATGCTACACACCCCCTCCATGCACGGAAACATCTTCGGCAACGACACGCGCGAAGACTACAGCCGGGGTGTGGACCGTGAAAACGAAAAGCCTCGGGGCTATTACCACGGAGTAAGCCACGGTGTCTCCAAAAGAAACCTGGTAGACTACTTCTACCCAGAAGATACCCATATGATGTATCTGGAAGATGCCATCAGCCACCGTGACAACAAGAACAAGACTAAAAAGAACAACGACACCAAAAACAAAGACTAATCATGGAGAATATAGATTTTGCAACCTTGTTCCAAGGATTCGGAACAATGATGGAAAGCGGCTGGCTGCTCTCCTCTGCCCGTGTATTTTTAATAGCCCTGGGCCTGCTGCTCATATACCTGGGATGGAAAGGCGTACTGGAGCCTATGGTCATGATTCCCATGGGACTGGGTATGGTCGCCATTAATTGCGGCACCCTTTTCATGCCCGACGGTACATTGGGGAATCTCTTTCTGGACCCGATGCTTTCGGATACGGACGACTTGATGAACACCATGCAGATAGACTTCCTGCAACCGGTCTACACCCTGACCTTCAGCAACGGATTGATTGCATGCTTCGTATTTATGGGTATCGGTACCCTGCTCGATGTGGGCTTCCTGCTACAGAAACCGTTTGCCAGCATATTCCTTGCCCTATGTGCCGAATTGGGAACTTTCCTGACTGTACCCATCGCATCTGCATTGGGACTGTCCTTGAAAGAAAGCGCTTCCGTAGCCATGGTAGGAGGTGCGGACGGACCGATGGTGCTTTTCACTTCCTTGGCCCTGGCCAAACATCTGTTTGTACCCATCACAGTAGTGGCCTATCTCTATCTGGGACTGACATATGGCGGTTACCCCTATCTGGTGAAGCTGCTGGTGCCGAAACGCCTGCGCGCCATCAAGATGACGAGCAAGAAGCCGCCCAAAAACTATGATGCCAAAGTAAAACTGGCTTTCTCGGCTATATTGTGTGCTGTACTGTGTTTTCTGTTCCCGGTTGCCTCACCGCTGTTCTTCTCCTTGTTCCTCGGAGTGGCAGTACGCGAATCGGGGATGAAGCATATCTACGATTTTGTAAGCGGTCCGCTGTTGTATGGTTCTACTTTCATGCTCGGCCTGTTGTTGGGCGTACTTTGCGACGCACATCTGCTGCTCGACCCTAAAATTCTTAAATTGTTGGTATTGGGCATGGGCGCACTGTTGCTCTCCGGTATCGGCGGAATCATTGGAGGATACATCATGTACTTCATCAAGCGGGGCAATTACAATCCGGTCATCGGAATTGCAGCCGTGAGCTGCGTGCCTACTACGGCGAAGGTTGCCCAGAAGATAGTAAGCAAGGACAACCCCAATTCCTTCATCTTGGGAGATGCCTTGGGGGCTAATATTTCAGGAGTAATCACTTCGGCCATCATTACGGGTATCTATATTACTATAATTCCCTATCTGTAGCCTGCGTAGTGGGTTTAGGTGACGGAAAGAGGTTGTGGTAATCACAATCTCTTTCTTTTTATGATACATGGGGCAAGCTGTTGCATTTCAGATAAAATCCTTTACCTTTGCCGGCAAACACATTTATCAAGATATCAGGATGAAGAAAGTATTTAAATTGGCCGGAGGATTCATGGTCGGGGCATGCATCGGCTTTGTAGGAATAATAGGTGTAAGAGTCCTGGTTTTGGGAGACTCGTTCGACGGTTTACACAGCAAGTTTGCCGAAACCGGCATGCTGGAGACAGTAGGAGTTTCCTTGTTAGCCATACTGATTCTGCTGTTCTCCATCTTCCTGCAAGTGCTTCTGCACGAAGGCGGGCATCTTGTCTGCGGACTGGCAACCGGCTACCGCTTCGTCTCCTTCCGCATCTTCAACCTTACCTTCATACGGAAAGACGGGAAATTATGCATCAAGCGTTTCAGCCTTGCCGGAACGGGAGGCCAATGCCTGCTTACCCCACCCGAAAGGCCTCTTGAAGATATCCCAACCACCTTGTACAACCTGGGTGGAGTGCTTGCCAACCTGCTGACCGCCATCCTTGCCTTCCTCCCCCTGCTGACCGTAGACGGGCTGCCTTACCTGCTGAAATTCTTCCTTCTGATGCTCTCTTTGATTGGCATTCTCCTTGCAGGGATGAACGGCATCCCCATGAAGATGGGCGGCATCGGCAATGATGCCGACAACATGCGCCTGCTTCTCAAGGACAGCAAGAGCAAGCAGGCACTGGTCACCCAGCTGCGCATCAACGCACTGGTGCAAGAGGGCATGCGTCCTAAGGACATGCCTGCCGAATGGTTCAGCCAAACGGAAGACATCAACTACAAAGATGCCCTGCAGGTCACCATAGCCTTGATGAGCGCCTCGCGCCTGCTCGACTGCGAAGAATGGGAAGCCGCCTACAATGCATTTGAGAAAATAATGAGCCACCGGCACGAAGTCATCGGACTTTTGATAAAGGAAAACGCTTGCGAGCTGCTCTTCACCGCATTGGTGACAAAGAGGACCGCACGGGCAGAAGAATTATATACCGATGAGCTGGATACCTACATCCGGCAATATAAGGATGTGACGTCTTCCAAACAGCGGCTGCTCTGCGCCCTGGCACTCTACCGGGACAAGGACACAGCAAAAGCAAAGGAGATTTACGAAGCCACCTGCCAACGGAAAAACAAATACTTGATGCAGGGAGAAGTCAGTTCGGACATAGCCTTGATGAAATCAATCCTTACCGCCAAGAATGCCTTGTAAGATGGAACGATATTTCTTTTACTTGTTATATCTGCTGCTTGGCTGCTCACTATGCGGTTGTAGCAGAAAACAAGCGCCAAAGCAGGCACAAGACCCAGATACGGAGACCACCATCCCGTACGCCGACACCATAGCGGCACCCGTCCCTCCGGCTCCGGTTAAAAGCCGGACAGCCCGCTACCTGGACTCCCTCGGTTTCGTCAACATCGCCGAAGCGGACAGCAGCATCGCCATCGACTTGATGTACACCCGTGCCGACAACTTCACCGGAACCCTATTATACGAAGACCTGAAAGAAGCCTACCTGCACCCCGATGCCATGAAAAGCCTGAAGCGGGCACAACGCCTACTGAAAGAACAGTACCCCGGCTACAGCCTCATCGTCTACGACGCAGCGCGCCCCTTGTCCGTACAGCAGAAGATGTGGGACGTAGTGAAAGGAACCTCCAAATACATCTATGTCTCCAACCCCTCACGCGGCGGCGGCCTGCACAACTACGGATTGGCGGTGGACATCAGCATACTCGACGATAAAGGAACTCCTCTGCCCATGGGCACCCCGGTAGACCATCTGGGCAGGGAAGCCCACATCACAGAAGAAGCCGTGCTCGTGGCACAAGGCAAGCTGACGGAACAAGAACGTGAAAACCGGCTGCTGCTCCGGCAGGTAATGAAAGAAGCCGGATTCCACCCGCTACCCAGCGAATGGTGGCACTTCAACCGCGTCAGCAGGCAGACGGCAAAGGAGCGATACCGGGTCATCCCTTAACTCTCACCCCCAGCTTGTCCGGAAACTTAAATTTGCTATCGCTTTGACGCGGATGACGCAGATGACGCGGATTTTTATATTCTTAATCTGTATTATCAGCGTCATCTGTGTCTGAAAAATAATCAGACAGAAAGCTGCGAATTTATGCCCCACTTTGTCCTTTTTGAGATAACTTTGCATCAGAATAAATAAGCCAAGCCATGCCTTTATCCCAAGACACCCTCCGCTTCATCCGCGAGCATCGCCGCGACGACGTGCGCAGCCTTGCCTTGCAGGCACGCCGCTACCCTTCGGTAGACATGCCCGCCGCCATCACACAGATTTCCGGCTGGCAGATTGCCAAAGAGAAGATACCCGCATGGGCCGAGAACGAGCATATACTCTACCCCGCCCACCTTTCTCTGGAACAATGCTCCTCCCAAGCAACGGCACAGTATAAAGCGGAGATTATAACTAACCTGCTACATACAGAACAAGAACATCCCGCGCAGAACAGTACCCCCGCATCAGCCGGCACCTTTACCGACCTCACCGGAGGTTTCGGCATCGACTGCGCCTATCTCTCCTCCCGCTTCGGGCATGCCACTTACGTCGAGCGCCAGGAAACCCTCTGCCAGATAGCCGCGCACAACTTCCCTGTCCTCGGCCTGAACCACATCTCCGTCTGCCACGCAGACAGCGTCTGCCATCTGCAAGAGATGGAGCCCGTGGACTGTATATTCATAGACCCTGCCCGCCGCGACGGACACGGTGGAAAGACCGTAGCCATCGGCGACTGCGAACCCGATATAGCCGCCCTCGAAGAACTGCTGCTGCGCAAGGCAAGACACGTACTGGTAAAACTCTCCCCCATGCTCGACCTCACCCTTGCCCTGAACGATTTGAAGCATGTCCACCAGGCACACATCGTCTCCGTGGGCAACGAATGCAAGGAACTGCTGCTCTTGCTGGGACAAGGCGAAGGAGTGCCGGCAGACGACATCCCCATCCATTGCGTCAACTTCACCGGTGTACCGGCTCCCCAAGCCCTCGTCTTCACCCGCCGGCAGGAGAAGGAGCGTGCATGCCCCTACACCCCTCAACTGAAATCATACCTCTACGAACCGAATGCCTCCGTGCTGAAAGCCAGTGCATTCCGCAGCCTCTCCTCATTGTATAAGGTGGAAAAACTGCATCCCAACAGCCACCTCTACACCTCGGACCACTTCCTGCCGGACTTCCCCGGCCGCAAGTTCCGGATTACCTCCTCCTGCGGCTTCGGCAAGAAAGAAGTGAAAGAGATGCTGGCTGCCGAGAAAAAGGCGAACCTCACCGTGCGCAACTTCCCCGCCACCGTGGCCGAACTGCGCAAACGACTGAAATTGGCCGAAGGGGGAGGCACTTATCTCTTTGCCACTACTCTGGCAGACGAGAAGAAGGTACTTATCCGCTGCCAGGCTACGGGATAAGACACCAACCCCTATACCTTCCCCTGCACGAGATGTACATCTCATGTTGCTCGATATGTACATCTCATACAGTCCGAGATGCACATCTCGTGCATCTTTAGCATCAGTCTGCCAGATGACGGCAAAGGGAGATACCGCCGAAAGGGTACTACCTTCAAGAATTTATGTAACCTCATTGTAACTGAATCGTTATCTGTTCTTCAACGCTCCGCAACCTCCACGTAACGGCAACCCTCTACTTTTGCGGCAGATTATTAACAGATAATAACAAGTATGAAACAGATTTTGAGAGCATTCTTATTCTTACTCCTATTCACCGCCACCGTCAATACGGCCATTGCCGACGAAAAAGCAAATGTCACGAAACAAGGAACTGTACGTGGACGCATCATCGACGCCACTAAACAAACTCTCCCGGGCGCATCCATCTACATCGAGAAACTACACACTGGCGTGACGAGCGACGTCAACGGCTTCTACACTTTCTCTAACCTTGACCCGGGAACCTATACAGTAAAGGTGAGCTACGTGGGCTACTCTCCCGTAGAACTGAAAATCACCATCCCCGCAGGCCGTACACTGGAAAAAGACGTCGTACTGAACGAAGGCGTGGAGTTGCAGGAAGTGGTGGTAGGCGGCGCCTTCCAGGGACAGCGCCGTGCCATCAACTCACAGAAAAACAACATGGGGATTACGAATGTAGTCTCTGCCGACCAGGTAGGCAAGTTCCCCGACTCCAACATCGGTGACGCCCTTAAACGCATCTCCGGCATCAACGTGCAGTACGACCAAGGCGAGGCACGCTTCGGGCAAGTGCGGGGCACGAGTGCTGACCTCAGCTCCGTCACCATCAACGGCAACCGCGTTCCCTCTGCCGAAGGCGATACGCGCAACGTACAGCTCGACCTCATTCCGGCAGACATGATTCAGACCATCGAAGTGAACAAGGTAGTAACCGCCGATATGGACGGCGACGCCATCGGCGGCAGCATCAACCTCGTCACCAAGAACTCCCCCTACAAGCGTACCATTGCCGCCACCGCCGGAACCGGCTACAACTGGGTGAGCGAAAAGGCGCAACTGAACCTTGGCTTCACCTACGGCGACCGCTTCTTCAACGACAAACTCGGCTTGATTGTATCGGCCTCCTATCAGAACTCACCTTCTGGTTCCTACGACACCGAATTTGTATGGGAGCAGGATGACAACGGCAAGACGTACGTCAACGACTACCAAATCCGCCAATACTACGTCACCCGCGAACGCCAAAGCTACTCCGCCGCACTGGACTGGGACATCAATGCCAACCACAAACTCACCTTCAAAGGCATCTTCAACAACCGCAACGACTGGGAGAACCGCTACCGTACCACGCTGAAAGACCTTGACCCCGACGGCAACGCCACCGTACGCATACAGACCAAAGCCGGTACGCCGGACAACCGTAACGCCCGCCTGGAACGCCAGCGCACCATGGACTTTGCCCTCGGCGGCGAACACCTCTTCGGCGCCCTCTCCATGGACTGGCACGCCAGCTATGCCAAAGCCAGCGAAGAACGTCCCAACGAACGCTACATCGACTTCCAACTGAAGAAACAGAAGTTCGACATGGACCTGAGCGACGAACGCCAACCCTTTGCCAGCCCCAAAACAGGCTCTACCATGACATTGAACGATGAATTCAGCCTGAAAGAGCTGACGGAACAGCAGGAAGACATCAAGGAGCAGGACCTGAAGTTCTCCGCCAACTTCAAACTTCCCTTCAAGAACGGCAACAAGCTGAAGTTCGGCGCAAAGGTAGTGCGCAAGACCAAGGATAAAGAAGTGGACTTCTACGAATACTCTCCTCTGGACGAGGATGCCTTCATGACGAACAGCCTAGCAAATACAGTGGACCAGACCAACAAGAACTTCATGCCCAACAACAAATACCAGGCAGGCATCTACGCCAGCAAGGAATACACCGGCTCTTTAGACTTGAACAACGCTTCCCTCTTTGAGAAAGAGCAGGTACAGGAAGAACTTGCCGGAAACTTCAACGCCCGCGAAACCGTGACTTCCGGCTACCTCCGCTTCGACCAAAAACTGACAAAAGACGTGGAACTGATGACCGGACTTCGCATAGAGAACACCAACCTTGCCTATACGGGACGCACCTACGATGCCGACGAAGACCTCACCAGCAAGACCGACCGTCAGCGCAACAGCTACATCAACTTCCTGCCGTCGCTGCTCGTAAAGTGGAATGTAAACGATGACTTCAAAGTGCGCGGTTCGTTTACCCAAACCTTGTCACGCCCCAAATACTCGGCCCTCGTGCCCAGTGTGAACATCAAGCGTTCCGACAACGAAATCACCATCGGAAACCCGGAGCTGAAACCTACCGTCTCCTACAACTTCGACTTGAGTGCCGACTACTACTTCCGCAGCATCGGTCTGATAAGTGCCGGCATCTTCTACAAGAAGATAGACGACTTCATCGTAGACCAGGTGAGCACCAACTACGAATACCAGGGTAACACCTACACCCGCTTCACCCAACCCAAGAATGCGGGCAACGCCAACCTGGTAGGGGTAGAGTTATCCTACCAGCGCGACTTCAGCTTCATTGCTCCCGCTCTGAAATGTGTAGGTTTCTACGGAACGTACACCTACACCCACTCCCGTGTGGAAGACTTCAACTTCGAAGGCCGCGAGAATGAGAAAGACTTGAGCATGCCAGGCTCTCCGGAGCATACCGCAAATGCTTCCCTATACTTTGAGAAAGGTGGTCTGAATCTGCGCCTGAGCTATAACTTCGCTTCCGACTTCATCGACGAAATGGGAGAAAGCACCTTCTACGACCGCTACTACGACAAGGTGAACTATATGGACGTAAACGCCAGCTATACCTTCGGAAAGAAGTTCAAGACTACCTTCTACGCCGAAGCCAACAACCTGCTGAACCAGCCGCTACGCTACTACCAGGGCACAAAAGACCGTACCATGCAGGCAGAATACTACGGCGTGAAAGTGAATGCGGGAGTGAAGATTAATTTTTAAACAGCGAATTCTATCTCAACAAGTTATCAACATTAACTACTCAACAATTTAATAATGACAATGAAGAAAATATTCCTTTTACTGTTTATTGCCCTACTCGGCAACGCAGCCATTGCCCAAATCACCGATTACTCCATCTTCGACAAGAAGTTCAACTTCTACGTAGCCAACGACCTCGGCCGTAACGGCTACTACGACCAAAAGCCCATCGCCGAACTGATGGGACAAATGGCAGAAGAAGTAGGCCCCGAATTCGTTCTTGCCACCGGCGATGTACACCACTTTGAAGGCGTACGTAGCGTGAACGATCCGCTTTGGATGACCAACTACGAACTTATTTACAGCCACCCGGAGCTGATGATAGACTGGTTTCCCCTGCTGGGCAACCACGAATACCGCGGTAATACGCAGGCTGTGCTCGACTACAGTAATATCAGCCGCCGCTGGACCATGCCCGCCCGTTATTATACCAAGACGTTCGAGGACAACGGCGCTACCATCCGCATCCTTTGGGTAGACACCGCCCCGATGATTGACAAATACCGCAACGAAAGCGAGACCTATCCCGATGCCTGCAAGCAGGATTACCAGCAACAACTTTCCTGGATAGATTCCGTACTGACTGCCGCCAAAGAGGACTGGGTTATCGTTGCCGGACACCATCCCATCTATGCCGAAACCCCGAAGGACGAGAGCGAACGCGCGGATATGCAGGCACGTCTCGATCCCATCCTGCGCAAGCACAAGGTGGATATGTACATCTGCGGGCACATCCACAACTTCCAGCACGTACGCGTGGCAGGCAGCGACATCGACTATATCACCAATTCTGCCGGTTCGCTCGCCCGCAAGGTGAAGCCCATCGAAGGGACCGTATTCTGCAGCCCCGAACCGGGTTTCTCCATTGTATCGGCCAGCAAAAAGACACTGGAACTGCGCATGATTGACAAGAAAGGGAATGTATTGCACACGGTGACGCGCAGCAAATAATCCAAGCCGGCACGCAAGCAGGCGCATTCCCCCGAAGCCCTGCCGAACAACCACTTTCCTCCCACGAAGCAAAAGACCATGTTTCGTAGGAGGATTTTTCCATCTCATACGACAAAAACAAAGCCTATCCGCAGGAATACAAGAAAAAGCCCTATATTTGCATTTGTCAATACATAACTATGATGAAGAAGATACACTTCCTGCTACTAATCAGCCTGCTACTTGCCGCTTGCAGTGATGACGACAAAGAGAAACAACCCGCTTTTGTGACCAATATCACCATATCCGATGCCGGAAAGACCTTCAATCCCGGTGATGCCGTGACCGTCAAAGCCGACGGCTTGCAGAGCGGCGACCAAATCATATTGGACATCTACTGGCCGATAGCCGACAATCCTCTCTTTCCCGAAGGGTATTCACGCTACACACGCGCCGTTACCACGGAGCAAACCACCAACAGCATTACTTTCCTTGCCCCCGGACACTGGCCCGCCTCACGGGTAGAAATGTTCCTGGAACGGGCAGGACAGCTTCAGCCTCTCGGCCAGATTTCGGTAGCCGACGGACAATCCCCCGAAGAACCATATCTCTACGGTATCACCAACTCCCACGCCATTTACACACCGACCGTTCCCCGCGGCATCACCCGTATCGACCTGGTAACACAAGAAATATCGGAAGTAATCCAGTTCCATGACGGCGAAGATTTCTGCCTTGCCGCCAACATCCCCGGCACCAACATCCTCTGCGGGATACGGGAGAAAGACGGCAGTAGTTTCATCGACGGATACGACCTCTGCATGCACTATTGGTGTAACCCGGTAGAACGTAACGCAATTACCATCTGCTCGGACTTCAACAACACTGTTTCCCTGGAAATGGCCGGAGATAAGCTCCTCACCTACTGTAGCATCTCTTATCCGGTATATACCCGGTTGAATATGCCACCGATACATACTCCCGAAATACCATTACCGGATGGACTGAAGCCCGAATCCCTCTCACGCTATCCGGGCGTGATAGCCGACGTCCACATGCTGCTCTCGGCCAACAACGGCGACGGCACCTTCTCGCCCGTCGTGATAGACATCGCCAAAGAAAAGATGCACTGCTACGACCCCATCAAAGCCGAAGCCTTGATACCTTTCCGGATTATGGAACCATCCCCCGAAAACCCAAACAGCCTGCAATGCAAAGGAGGCTATATCGTTTCCCGTGCCAATGGTGGAGATACGCAATTCTGCTTATGGGATACTACTGCCGGAAACTTGAAAGAGCCTTTCGCCACCTACCCCAACGCCGTACGCTCCGCTGCCATGTACTACTCCAAGGACGGGCAGACAAGGAAACTCTACGTGCAGTTTGCAGGCTATCGTGAAGGCGACTTCATCGAAACTTATGATTTCCAGACAAAGGAATGGAGGATGTTTATGTTCTACGTACCGTTTGCAGAGATTTTACTGGCACGATAACCGGCTCCCTTACTGCTTTTTCTCCCGTAAGTCATCCTTGGGTATGGTCGTCTCACTGCCGTCACGCGTAGCTATGTAGTGAGGAGACATGATTTCGATGCCTGCTTCGTTGAAGGCATCCTGGATATTCTGATGCAAATCAGAGTAAATCTGGCTAAGGCTGTTGGCATCCCTGATATAGGCATTCACTTGATAAACCGGATAATAATCCTGAAGGGAAGTCTCCAATACAAACGGACGGGGATCATCTATCACTCCAGGAGTATTCAATGCAGCCTCTATCAACAGCTGATGTGTCTTCCGCCACGGAACATCGTAGCCAATACTGACCTCCGAATGGATAATCAATCCATACTCACGGGCAGACTGGCTGTAATTGACCGTATGGGAAGACATGATGAAAGAGTTCGGAATGGTCACCACCTCATTCTTCGGAGTACGGATGCGGGTGACGAGCGGTGTTTTCTCAATGATGTTGCCCGTAGTATCGTTCAGCTTGATGCGGTCACCCAGCTTGAAAGGCCGCATGTAGGTTATGACCAGTCCTGCAATGATATTGCCGATAACCGTACTGGAACCGAGCGAAACAATCAAGCCGACAAACACGGAGATTCCCTGGAAGACTCCCGACTTGGAACCCGGCAGATAAGGGTAAATCATGGCAATCATAAACGCATAAAGCAAGAAGCGCACAATATGATAGGTAGGAATGGCCCAATCCGGATAGAAGCCGTTTATCTTCAGCCGTTCAGCCTGCACCTCATTGGCAAGATAACGCACCAGTCTGACCAGATACTTCACCGCATAGCATATCACAAAGATAGTGAACAGATTGGGTATATAGTCGGCTATTCCATTCAAGATGACCTTTATAGGATTCCAAATGTAGGAGAATAATGTATAAGCCAAGCTCTTGGTCTGAGGGAAAATGGAGAATAATAACGGAACCGTCAGCAGCAACTGCAACAGCATGACTACATAACGCACCAGGTTGGCAACAAACACCAGCAGGTTGACCTGCTTCTGCGTATCCAGCAATTCATAATCCTGAATAGAGATCGGTTTCAGCTTGGTATCCTTCAGCTTCTGAATGCGTAGTTTGAGTTTTCTGAACAGCCAGTTGGTAAACTTGAACAAGAAGAACTGTCCCACAAGCACCAGGATAAAGTACAAGATACGCTTACCCAACTGCCACAAGCTATGCTCCTTCTGCATGGCTTTCAGTTTGTCCACCACGACATGCCTCTTGCTGGCGGCCAGCTGGTCGCGGGTACAGTTTTCCCACAAAGCATCCTGATCGGTAAAGGAAATGATGACCTTTTCGCCATACATCAAGTCCGTAACAATATCCGTACTCTCTAAATAAACAGAGTCCGGACGCAGATTGAAACGCGTGCCCAATGCTTCGATGACGTTGCTTACATCTTTGGCTCGCTGTTGGGGCGTATGCCCTCCACGCTTGGCATACAGATAGAACAAAGTGTCCTTCTCCACCACCACCGGAATACCCGGTGTCACCGTCCGCAACGAATCAATGCGTTGTTTCTGCAATGCCAGCTTCACCGAATCGGCCGCATAGCCCGCCAACTTCATCTGCTCCATTTCCATCCGCAGGTTCGCCTCATTCAGCCGGGCTGTTTCCAACTCCTGCCGGACAAGCGACAACTGAATCGAATCGGAGTCAGTCCTTGCCACTGTGACACTCCCCACACTATCCTCACCTAAAACACTGAGCACTTTATCTACCAACTGAGCTGACACTCCGTCTGCCAGCATCAACAGCCAACAAAGACAGAAAGCACGGATAACCTTCATATATAAACTTCTTGATTTGATTCTTTAATTATGCAAATATACCCAATAAATGCTTCAAACATACGGAATGTTTTTAACTTCCTATCCTAATCAACATAACTTTTTCATGCAAACATGAAAGTTCTGTATCCGGTTTGCATTATCTTTGTACTCAAAATTGACATACCTATGGATATATTGTTTCTTGTCGGAGGACTGCTCCTCATTCTTCTGGGTGCCAATGGCTTGACAGACGGTGCCGCATCCGTTGCCAAACGTTTCCATATACCGTCCATCGTCATCGGGCTTACCATTGTCGCCTTCGGTACTTCCGCACCGGAACTCACCGTCAGCATATCCTCTGCCCTAAAAGGCAGTGCAGACATTGCCATCGGCAATGTGGTGGGAAGCAATACGTTCAATACCCTGATGATTGTGGGTTGTACGGCCCTTTTTGCCCCGATAGCCATTACCCGTAACACACTGAAACGCGAAATACCCCTTTGCATCCTTTCATCCTTCGCCCTGCTGATTTGTGCCAACGACGTCTTACTGGACAGCAGTGGGGAGAACATACTCAGCATCACCGACGGCCTATTGCTGCTATGCTTCTTTACCATTTTTCTGAGTTATACTTTTGCCATTGCAAAAAGGGATGGAAGTATGAAGGAACCGGAAAAGGAGCACTTACAGGAAGAAGACGAAATCAGGCTGTTACCCGCGTGGAAATCCGCCCTATACATTCTCGGCGGACTTGCCGGCCTCATCATCGGAGGTAATTTCTTTGTAGACGGTGCCAGCGGCATAGCCCGCGGATTGGGTGTCAGCGAATCCATCATCGGTCTCACGCTCGTAGCAGGCGGCACTTCATTACCCGAACTCGCCACCTCCATCGTAGCCGCCTTGAAGAAAAACCCCGAAATAGCCATCGGAAACGTCATCGGAAGTAATCTCTTCAATATATTCTTCGTACTGGGTTGTTCGGCCTCCATCACTCCACTGCGTCTGACGGGCATCACCAATTTCGATTTGTGGGTACTCGTAGGGTCCAGCATCCTGCTTTGGCTGTTCGGTATCTTTTTCGGGAAACGCATCATCACCCGGGTGGAAGGAAGCATTCTGATTCTCTGCTACATTGCCTACACAGCGGTACTGATATACAACCTCTAACAGCAAATTTACAAACACCCTACGCGGTATTTTAAAGATTATCACGTATTTTTAAATAAGGCAAGCTGTACCTCGGCATAAAAAATAAGCAAGCTTATTTTGTTCTGCTCTCAGTTTGCATTACCTTTGTGGTCTCAATATTGAACAACTATGGCAATTACAATCAAGAAAGTAACCACAAGACGGGAACTGGAGCGCTTTATCCGTTTCAACTACCTGCTATACAAAAACAACCCTTATTCCGTCCCCGACCTTTTCGATGACATGCTCAACACCTTCAACAAGAAGAAAAACGCTGCATTCGAATTTTGTGAAGCCGACTATTTCCTGGCTTATCGGGAAGGTAAAATCGTAGGACGTGTAGCTGCCATCATCAACCACAAGGCAAACCAAACCTGGAACAAAAAGGAAGTCCGCTTCGGCTGGATAGACTTCATCGATGATGCGGAAGTCTCCGATGCCCTGATTCGCACCGTGGAAGAATGGGGAAAAGAACGGGGAATGACACATATACAAGGCCCGCTGGGATTCACAGATTTCGATGCCGAAGGTATGCTCATCGAAGGATTCGACCAGCTCAGCACCATGGCCACCATTTATAACTATCCCTACTATCCGCAACATCTGGAACGCATGGGCTTTGAGAAGGATGCCGATTGGGTGGAGTACAAAATCTACATTCCCGACGCCATACCCGACAAGCACAAGCGCATCTCCGACCTCATCCAGCGCAAGTATAACCTCAAGGTAAAGAAATACACATCTGCCAAGAAGATTGCCCAAGACTACGGTCAGGCCATCTTCGAACTGATGAACGAAGCCTATCAGCCACTCTATGGCTATTCTGCACTGAGCCAACGGCAGATTGACCAATACGTCAAGATGTACCTGCCCATCCTCGACCTACGCATGGTGACATTGATTACCGATGCCGATGACCAGCTGCTTGCCGTAGGCATTTCCATGCCGTCACTCGCCGAAGCGTTGCAAAAAGCCCACGGGCGCCTGCTTCCTATGGGTTGGTATCACCTGGCCAAGACCATCTTCTTGAAGAAATATCCCAAGATGCTCGATTTGCTGCTGGTTGCCGTGAAACCGGAGTATCAGAACAAGGGGGTAAATGCATTGTTGTTCTCCGACCTTATCCCCGTCTATCAGCAACTTGGTTTCGAGTATGCCGAGAGTAATCCGGAGCTGGAGCTGAACGGCAAGGTGCAAGCGCAGTGGGAGTACTTCAAGACGGAACAGCATAAACGGAGAAGATGCTTTGTGAAAGGAATAAAATAAGTTCTAAATCCAGAATATAAGCTTGTCAGAAGTCCATAAAAGACATTATTTTTTTGCGAACCCCCGAATTTCTCATTACCTTTGTCGCAATGCGCAATATGAAGGAATAACGTACTTATGGAAGATAACAACAATATGACCCTGCCGCTGGAAGAAGCAGACAACAATATCACAGAGAGCCCCGTTTCCAGCGTGGAATATACCGACGACAACATCCGCCACCTGGACGACATGGAGCATATCCGTGTCCGTTCCGGTATGTACATAGGCCGTCTGGGCGACGGCTCACAGAACGATGACGGCATCTATGTGTTGCTGAAAGAAGTGATGGACAACAGCATCGACGAGTTCAAGATGGGTGCCGGAAAGCGTATAGAAGTGACTATAGAAGACAGTCTGCGTGTCAGCGTACGCGACTATGGACGAGGCATTCCGCAAGGCAAACTGGTAGAGGCGGTCAGCAAACTGAATACCGGGGGTAAATATGACTCGAAGGCTTTCAAGAAAAGTGTCGGACTGAACGGCGTAGGTATCAAGGCAGTCAATGCGCTGAGCAGCCGCTTCGAAGTACGCAGCTACCGCGACGGCAAGGTACGTATCGCCATCTTTGAAAAAGGAACGCTGTTGAGTGATGTGACCGAAGACTCGACAGAAGAAAGCGGAACCTATATCTTCTTCGAACCGGACGCCACACTCTTCTTGAACTATTCCTTCCAGAACCAGTTCGTAGAAACCCTGCTGCGCAACTACACCTACCTGAATACGGGCCTCACCTTCATTTACAACGGCCAGCGCATCGTTTCCCGCCACGGGCTGGAGGACTTGCTGAAAGACAACATGACCAGCGAAGGCCTTTACGACATCATCCACCTGAAAGGAGAGGACATCGAGATTGCCTTCACACACACCAACCAATACGGCGAAGAGTACTACTCCTTTGTCAACGGGCAACACACCACCCAAGGCGGCACACACCAGACTGCCTTGAAGGAACACATTGCCCGTACCATCAAGGAGTTCTACAACAAGAACCAGGAATATGCCGACATCCGCAACGGACTGGTAGCCGCCATTGCCATCGACGTGGAGGAACCCATGTTCGAGAGCCAGACCAAAACGAAACTGGGCAGCAACAACATGTGGCCTGCCGCGCCGCAGGAACACAAGCCCGCCGGCCCCACGGTGAACAAATACGTAGGAGACTTCATCAAGACGGAAGTGGACAACTACCTCCACAAGAACCCGCTTGTGGCCGAAGTGATGCTGCAAAAGATACAAGACTCCGAGAAAGAGCGCAAAGCCATTGCCGGCGTCACCAAGCTGGCACGCGAACGCGCCAAGAAAGCCAACCTGCACAACCGCAAGCTGCGCGACTGCCGCTACCACTTGAGTGACGGTAAAGGCAAAGACCAGGAAACCGAATCCTGCATCTTCATTACCGAGGGAGACTCCGCCAGCGGTTCCATCACCAAGAGCCGCGACGTGAATACCCAAGCAGTATTCAGCCTGCGTGGTAAACCGCTAAATTCCTACGGACTCACCAAGAAAGTAGTTTATGAAAACGAAGAATTCAACTTGCTTCAAGCAGCCTTGAATATAGAAGACGGCATAGAGACACTGCGCTACAACAAAGTCATCGTAGCTACCGATGCCGATGTGGACGGCATGCACATCCGCCTGCTCATCATCACCTTCTTCCTGCAGTTCTTCCCCGACCTGATAAAGAAAGGGCATGTATATATCCTGCAAACCCCTCTCTTCCGCGTGCGCAACAAAAAGAAGACAAGTTATTGCTATACAGAGGAGGAACGTGTGAAAGCCATTGAAGAACTGGGTCCCAACCCCGAAATCACCCGATTCAAAGGTCTGGGAGAAATCTCGCCCGACGAGTTCAAGCATTTTATCGGCAAGGATATGCGTCTGGAACAAGTGTCCCTGCGCAAGACAGACCTCGTAAAAGAGCTGCTGGAATTCTACATGGGTAAGAATACCATGGAACGACAAAACTTTATTATCAACAACTTGGTTATAGAAGAAGATTTGGCATCATGAGAAGAGCTATCTTTCCGGGAACATTCGACCCGTTTACTATCGGACACTCTTCGGTAGTGAGCCGTGCACTGACTTTTATAGACGAAATCGTCATAGGCATCGGCATCAATGAAAATAAGAATACGTATTTCCCCTTGGAAAAGCGCGAACAAATGATACGAGACTACTACCGGAACGAGCCGCGCATCATTGTGCAGTCCTATGACTGCCTGACTATCGACTTTGCCCGGCAGGTAGATGCCAGTCTGATAATACGCGGCATACGCACCGTGAAGGATTTCGAATACGAGGAAACCATTGCCGACATCAACCGCAAACTGACCGGCATAGAAACCATCCTGCTCTTCACCGAGCCGGAACTTACCTGCGTCAGTTCCACCACCGTGCGCGAACTGCTGCAATACGGCAAGGACATAAGCATGTTCATACCGGAGGGAATGGAGATTAGGGATTAAGGATAAAGGATTAGGGATTAAGGATAAAGGATTAGGGATTAAAATGGAAATGATGAAAAAACTATTTACTATTATAATATGTATATGCGCGGTGACGGCACAAGCGCAAAAGCCGAACAATGAAGCCCTGCGCAAACTGCAAATGGCAGAGTTTGCCATCACCAACCTTTATGTGGACAAGGTGGATGAAGACAAGCTGGTGGAAGAAGCCATCATCAAGATGCTGGCACAACTCGACCCGCACTCCACCTACAACAACGCCGAAGAAGTGAAGAAGATGAACGAGCCGTTGCAAGGCAATTTCGAGGGCATCGGCGTACAGTTTCAGATGATAGAAGATACCCTGCTTGTGATACAACCCGTGAGCAACGGACCTTCCGAGAAGGTGGGCATCCTTGCCGGCGACCGTATCGTAGCCGTCAATGACAGCGCCATTGCCGGAGTAAAAATGAGCACGGAAGATATTATGAGCCGCCTGCGCGGACCGAAAGACTCGGAAGTGAAACTCACCATCGTGCGCCGTGGCGTGGACGACCAGCTGTACTTCACCGTGAAGCGTGACAAAATTCCCATCCTCAGCCTGGACGCATCTTACATGATACAACCCAAAACCGGCTATATCCGTATCAACCGCTTCGGGGCAACCACCGCCGAAGAGTTTGCAGAAGCCCTGAAAAGCCTGCAAAAGAAAGGAATGAAAGACCTCATCCTCGACCTGCAAGGAAATGGAGGAGGGTATCTGAATGCCGCCATCGACCTTGCCAACGAATTTCTGAAGCAAAAAGAACTCATCGTCTACACCGAAGGAAGGGCCGCACGCCGCAGTGATTTCTTTGCCAAAGGTACGGGCAACTTCAAGAACGGCCGTCTCATCATATTGGTGGACGAGTACTCCGCTTCTGCCAGTGAAATCGTGACCGGAGCCATCCAGGACTGGGACAGAGGCGTGGTAGTAGGACGCCGCACCTTCGGCAAGGGATTAGTACAGCGTCCTATCGACCTGCCGGACGGTTCCATGATTCGCCTCACTATCGCCCGCTACTATACTCCTTCGGGCCGTTGTATCCAGAAGCCTTACGACAGCACCGCCAACCTCGACGGCCGCCTAACCGGCGAGAACAGTCAGGATAAGTATAACCAGGAACTGATAGACCGCTTCAATCATGGAGAAATGATTCATGCGGACAGTATCCATTTTGCCGACTCCCTGAAAGCACAGACCAAGCGTATGGGACGTACCGTTTACGGAGGTGGAGGTATCATGCCCGACTTCTTCGTCCCCATCGACACTACCCAGTACACAGACTATCACCGCAACCTCGTAGCCAAAGGCGTGGTTATCAAAGCCACTACCGGCTACATCGAGAAGCACCGGAAGGAGTTGCAGAACAAATACAAGAAATTCGAAGCCTTCAACGAGAAGTTCGAGATAGACGATAACTTCCTTGCCGAAATACGTACGCTTGCCGACAAAGAGAAAATCAAGTTTGACGAGAAACAGTACAACCAATCCCTACCGCTCATCAAGACACAACTTAAAGCCTTGATAGCCCGTGACCTATGGGACATGAACGAATACTTCCAGGTGATGAACAGCACGAACCAGAGCGTGCAGCAAGCTCTAAAAGTGTTGAACGAAGGCATCTACAGCACTATTATCCAATAGCCGACTTGAAACAAACTTAGGCGCGGATTATGCGGATTTAGTTTATCTAACTCCGCGTATTCCGCGTAATTCGCGCCTAAAATCATTCTCCGAACAGCCACTTATTCAGCCACTTGTTGACGTAGATGTTGACCACAGCACATCCAGCACCGATTGCAGCCCCCGCCAACACATCCGACGGATAATGCACTCCCTCGTTCATACGGGAAACTCCCACGGAACAAGCCCACAGGGCAGACGGAGCTATCACATACCATTTAGGATACTTTACACTGAGCGAGGTGGCAAGGGCAAAAGCCGTCGCCGTATGTCCAGAAGGAAAAGACGGGCTGCCTTCATGGCTATATGCATGCACTCTGTCGGGATATTTATCATAAGGACGCTCACGGTCCACCAGATATTTCATTCCATAAGTCACAACAAAAGCCCCCGCTACACTTGTACCTACGTAGACCGCATCTTTCAGCAAACCCTTATCATGTTTTATCCAAGCGGCAACCGCCATCGCCACCGGAACACCGACAGCAACATAGGGCTCCGAACGTGAAATTATCTTATTATAGTTACGGACAAACTTGCCATCCCAACTGTTAACCCGGTGCAAAGTGTTAATATCCCAATTCTGTGCCGAAAGACCGGATACAACAAGGCAGATAAAATATACAAAAAAAATAGCCTTTTTCATAAGTCCTTTATATTAGTTTGACGCAAAGATAGGACAAATAGATAGAGTTTTCACAAAAAAATTCTATCTTTGTTGCCACATTTATAATAATTCGCTAATCATTTCATGAGACAGGAAACTTGCTGCAACCGACAGATTGATTGTATGGTATGTCCCCAAAAATCAGAAGGAGTATTGGTTTACCGCCACTACCCCAAGGGACAACATTTCTCTGCTGAAAAGTGCACACAGAACTGCATGATATTTATGCTGAAAGGTGAATTACTTGTAAACAGTGACGAATATCCGGGCACCACTCTCCAAAGCCGCCAGCTCATCTTGCAAGCCATCGGCTCCAAAGTAGAACTCCTGGCTTTGACCGAAGTGGAATATATTGTCTATTGGTTCACCGAGCTTCCTCTGATTTGCGAAGAGCGCTACAAGGAGATACTGAAACGCTCGGAAGCCCCCTTGACTTATACCCCGCTTACCGCGATTTCCATGCTCGAAGGGCTCCTGAAAAGCCTTGCCTGCTACCTCAACGAGCAACCCTATGCGTGCAGCAAATACATTGAAATGAAATGCCAGGAATTGGTATACATATTGACATGCTACTATCCGCTACACCAAATCAGTACATTCTTCTACCCCATCAGCACTTATACGGAAAGCTTCCAATATTTCGTCATGCAGAACTACGACAAGGTGAAGAATGTGGAAGAGTTTGCCCACCTCGGCGGATATACCACTACCACATTCCGCCGTCTGTTTAAAAATATGTATGGGGTCCCGGTCTATGAATGGATTCTGGACAAGAAACGTGAAGGAATTCTGAACGACCTGCAATACACCAAACAACGCATTTCAATCATCAGCGCCCGCTATGGCTTTGATTCCCTATCCCACTTTGCCCACTTCTGCAAAGACTCTTTCGGAGACACGCCTCGCGCCCTGAGAAAACGCTTGGCAAACGGAGAAAAGATTTCCATCATATGCAAAGAGCAAGGCAAAGACCAGGAGGACGAGTAAACCTTTTACTTGTCCGCAAACTTCGCATTCTGCCGGATTACGGAATTATTTCTTTAATCGCTTGCTTTATCGCTGGATTTCTCCTATTTTTGCGAAACATTTACAGAAGTATCCTGATAGAACAAATTTTCAAACTATTAAATAACTTAAATTCAATCATTTATGTGGTTAAGTAATTCATCTGTAGGAAGGAAAGTGGTGATGAGCGTTACCGGTATCGCCCTTGTCCTGTTTCTGACATTTCACATGGCGATGAACCTGGTTGCATTAGTCTCGGCTAATGGCTACAACATGGTTTGTGAGTTCCTGGGAGCAAACTGGTACGCATTGGTGGCTACGGTAGGTCTGGCTGCCTTATTCATCATCCACATCATCTACGCTTTCTGGCTGACTATGCAGAACCGTAAGGCACGTGGTAGCGAACGCTATGCCGTTACGGAAAAGCCCAAGACTGTGGAATGGGCTTCTCAGAACATGCTCGTACTGGGTATCATCGTAATCGTGGGTTTGGGCCTGCACCTGGTAAACTTCTGGGCTAAAATGCAGCTTCCCGAGTTGATGCACAACATGGGCATGCATGCCGACACCCTCACGCTGGCATATGCAGCCAACGGTGTCTATCACATTCAAAACACCTTCAGCAATCCGGTATTCGTAGTGCTTTACCTCGTTTGGCTGGGCGCATTGTGGTTCCACCTCACTCACGGTTTCTGGAGCTCCATGCAGTCTTTGGGCTGGAACAACAAAGTATGGATTAACCGTTGGAAATGTATCTCCAACATCTATTCTACTATCGTTGTCCTCTGCTTCGCTCTGGTAGTTGTCGTATTCTTTGCAAAATCATTGTGCGGCGCTTGCTAAATTCAAATTGTAAATGACTAAATTGTAAATTGCATTATGACTAAGATAGATTCTAAAATACCGGAAGGACCGGTGGCTGAGAAATGGACCAATTATAAGGCTCACCAAAAATTAGTAAACCCTGCCAACAAACGTCGTCTGGACATCATCGTAGTAGGAACCGGACTTGCCGGTGCCAGTGCTGCCGCCTCTCTGGGCGAAATGGGTTTCAGAGTATTCAACTTCTGCATCCAGGACTCTCCGCGCCGTGCACACTCCATCGCTGCACAAGGTGGTATCAATGCTGCTAAGAATTACCAAAACGACGGTGACTCTGTATACCGTCTGTTCTACGATACAGTAAAGGGTGGCGACTACCGTGCCCGCGAAGCCAACGTTTACCGTCTGGCTGAAGTATCCAACAATATTATCGACCAATGCGTTGCACAAGGTGTTCCTTTCGCCCGCGAATACGGCGGTACACTGGACAACCGTTCTTTCGGTGGTGCTCAGGTATCCCGTACTTTCTATGCCAAGGGTCAGACCGGACAGCAGCTGTTGCTGGGTGCATACTCTGCATTGAGCCGCCAGGTGAACGTAGGCACTGTGAAACTGTATACCCGCTACGAAATGGAAGACGTTGTCCTCATTGACGGACGTGCCCGCGGTATCATTGCAAAGAACCTCGTTACCGGTAAATTGGAACGTTTTGCCGCCCACGCTGTGGTAATCGCTACCGGTGGTTACGGCAATGCCTACTTCCTTTCTACCAATGCAATGGCATGTAACTGCTCTGCAGCAATGGCTTGCTACCGTAAAGGTGCCTGGTTTGCCAACCCTGCTTACGTACAGATTCACCCCACTTGTATCCCGGTTCACGGTGACAAGCAGTCTAAGCTGACTTTGATGTCCGAATCTCTGCGTAACGATGGTCGTATCTGGGTTCCGAAGAAGCTGGAAGATGCCAAGAAACTGCAGGAAGGTACACTGCAAGGAAAAGATATTCCCGAGGAAGACCGCGACTACTACCTGGAACGCCGTTATCCGGCATTCGGTAACCTCGTTCCGCGTGACGTTGCCAGCCGCGCTGCCAAAGAACGCTGCGACAAGGGCTTCGGCGTGAACAACACCGGTCTTGCCGTATTCCTTGACTTCTCCGAAGCTATCAACCGTCTGGGTAAAGATGTCGTTGCACAACGTTACGGCAACCTCTTCGATATGTATGAAGAAATCACTGATGTCAGCCCATACGAAAACCCGATGATGATTTATCCGGCTATCCACTATACCATGGGTGGTATCTGGGTTGACTACGAACTGATGACCTCCATCAAGGGACTGTTCGCCATCGGTGAATGTAACTTCTCCGACCACGGTGCAAACCGCCTCGGTGCTTCCGCCCTGATGCAAGGTCTGGCCGATGGTTACTTCGTATTGCCTTACACTATCCAGAACTATCTGGCCGACCAGATTACAGTTCCCCGTTTCTCTACCGACCTGCCCGAATTTGCAGCTGCAGAAAAGGCCGTTCAGGAGAAGATTGACTGGATGATGAACATCAAGGGTAAGAAGTCTGTAGACTCTATCCACAAGGAACTGGGCCACATTATGTGGGAATATGTAGGTATGGGACGTACGGCCGAAGGCTTGAAGGAAGGTCTGAAGAAGCTGAAAGAAGTCCGCAAGGAGTTCGAGAAAGAACTGTTCATCCCGGGCGACAAGGAAGGTATGAATGTAGAACTCGACAAGGCTATCCGTCTGTACGACTTCATCACTATGGGCGAGCTGGTTGCTTACGATGCACTGAACCGTAACGAAAGCTGCGGCGGTCACTTCCGTGAAGAATATCAGACTGAAGAAGGCGAAGCCAAGCGTGACGATGAAAACTACTTCTACGTGGCTTGCTGGGAATATCAGGGTTCTGACGAAAAGGAACCGGTATTGCTGAAAGAGCCGCTGGTTTACGAAGCAATCAAGGTACAGACTCGTAACTACAAGAGCTAATCGGGAAGTTGAACATTTAAAGAATTAAAGAAAATGGATAAAAATATATCATTTACGCTCAAGGTATGGCGCCAGAAGGGTCCGAAAGCAAAAGGCGCTTTTGAAACATACCAAATGAAAGATATCCCGGGCGATACTTCATTCCTCGAAATGCTGGATATCTTGAACGAACAGCTGATTTCTGAAGGTAAAGAACCGGTTGTATTCGACCACGACTGCCGCGAAGGTATCTGCGGTATGTGTTCGCTCTACATCAACGGACATCCCCACGGTCCTGCAACCGGCGCTACGACTTGCCAGATTTATATGCGTCGTTTCAACGACGGCGATACCATCACTGTTGAACCGTGGCGCTCTGCCGGTTTCCCGGTTATCAAGGACTTGATGGTCGACCGTACGGCCTACGACAAGATTATGCAGGCAGGCGGCTACGTCAGCGTACGTACCGGTGCTCCCCAGGATGCCAACGCTATCCTGATTCCGAAGCCCATCGCTGACGAGGCTATGGATGCTGCCAGCTGTATCGGTTGTGGTGCTTGTGTGGCTGCTTGTAAGAACGGTTCTGCTATGCTGTTCGTTTCTGCCAAGGTGAGCCAGCTGAACCTGTTGCCCCAAGGCAAACCGGAAGCATTGCGCCGTGCCAAGGCTATGTTGAGCAAGATGGACGAACTCGGTTTCGGTAACTGTACAAACACTCGTGCGTGCGAAGCTGAATGCCCGAAGAATGTTTCCATCAGCAACATTGCTCGCCTGAACCGCGACTTTATCATTGCGAAACTGAAAGACTAATCCGGTCTTTCTGCAAATAATATAGGATGCGCTTCGGATAAACCTTTTGAGCAAGCTCAGATTTATCACTCAGCTTTCACTATATTTGATTAATATCACAAGAAACTCCTCTGCCGGGAAACCGCCGGAGGAGTTTTTTTATGACATGCCGTTTACTTCAGATAAATTGCCGGCACGCAAGCTACGGGGAGAAGCCCCGAAATTCTTTTTGCAGAAATTGGAAAAATGAGGCAGCGATTCAAAGCCATATTTATAGCAAATCTCTGATATAGAAGCATCCGTATAACGAAGTTCATAAACCACGCTTTCCTTCCTCCGTTCCATCATCCACTCGTACACCGGTTGATGAAAAACAGAATTGAATATACGCCGGAAAGTAGCTACTGTATATCCTCCCAACTGGGCAAGTTCCTCTACCGTCTTGACTTTGGCATGATTCTGCAAGACAAAGTAGTGGAAGGAATTAGTATACTGGGCAAGAGGATGTATCAGCATGGAAAGCTCATAGTCGGAGTAGTAATTTCCAAGAATGAAAGCAAGTTCTTTCCGTTTGAAACAAAGCATTTCCCGGCAAATCTTCTCCTCGGACAAATAGGCCTTGGAACTTTCCAGAAAGAGCTGCAACTCGGGAGTAATGGTCAAAGGATAGAATATCAATGGAGGGGTAACCTCTTTCATAATATGGTTATACCGGTCCTCACAGAAGAATTCAGGCTTACTGAACCGGTAACAAACGCATTCCACATCCGTCATGGCAAGTATTTCGTACTTGGAACCAATAGCTTGAAGGATGAACTCACCTGCATGCAACACAGTTCCCGCATACTCCTTACTGTTGACAAGCACTTCTCCTTTCAGCAGGAAAATTATAATATTTTCCTCACACTTTCGCGCCGGCAGATGGAATCCTCTGAGGTGGGAAGCATATATTATTGCATTGTCCACAGCCTTGGGACATTGAGCGCATTGTTTTTTACCTCTGCAAGCAGAAGAGTTGGGCATCGGCAAGTAGATTTGTTTGTTTGTTGCAGTGACAAAAATAGATAAATAATACTCATAAAAGAAACATTCCCCGAAAACTTTCATAAAGAAGTTTCGGGGAATGAATAAAATAGAAGTAATTCAGTTTTTTATTGCGGACAGTGCCGTTTTATTTTTCCACGTTCGTATCATCAGCCGTACTCCATGGACCAACTTCAGGTACAAAGGTTACTTTTGCCGCCTTATTGGCCAGCGTCAGCGTATAACGTATCTTTTTGCCTTCACCCCAGGCTTGTGTATCATTCAAGTCAATGGCGGAAGTTACAGTATCAAGAAGAACGTCTTTCTCATAGATGTCATAGACAACATTGATTTTGGCATTCGTATCCAACGTCTGGGGCATCAACATCCAGGCTGTATTCACTTCCACACCCGTTGTATTCACTTCCAATGCACCATCGTCAATCGTATGTGCATAAGTGGCTGTTCCTTCCTGTGACTTCCATATTGAATCATCAAAACCATAAGTTCCTTTATTGTGCACACCGGATATTGTAAGTGTTTTCAGTTTATAAGTCAAAGCGTCGGCTGCCTTGACAGTGAAATTTATTTGGGTCAGTATATGGCCGAATTTCAAAGATACCCCACTGGCATTTGATGCCTTGGTTGCATCCGTCACTTTCGCGGCTACCAAGTCCGTTTGGGCAGCTACATCTGCTACCGTATAAGTAATGGAAGGATATATAGCACCAGCAGCCGGTTGATTGTACGTCAAGGCTCCGGTACCCGGATTCCCGTAAGCAAAGAACTGCAAGTTATCCGTCATTGGCCAATAATATGTTCCCCCAGTCAAACTCCAGTCGGGAGCACTATAAGTTACCTTAACATCTGTCATGAATTCCTTCATCGCATCAAAAGTCGCAACGGAGGCCATTGCTGTCGCTCCCGTATTATAAGCATACACAGTGAACCCTACCTTCTGCAATTCCGGCAAATCAGTCACTGTGGCTCTCGTAGTGTTACCCACTACTGTTCCCAATTTAATCTCCGCCTTTTGTCCGGCATTCTCTATCTCCTCACTTTCCGAGCAACTCATTACTGCTGCTGCAGCCAAAGCCAAAAATAAAACCTTCTTCATAATTGTCTGTTATTAAAGTTAATATATTTATTTGTCTGTTTGCTATCAATTCACCGGTAGCTCCACATCCGTCTCATCATCCCAATCGTCCACATCGCCACCAATCCCTCCATCTCCTTCATCGGTTCCCGGTTCCAAATCATCCACTACAACCTTGTCCTCCGGTACGGGAACCTCGATATGGATTTCCGACCCAGGAACGCCCACATCAGGTTCTTCTTCGCCTCCTCCCGAGGGAGGAGCTGTTTCAATCACTTCCGTGATGTCTACCTTCACCTCTTGAACCGTTTTATCTCGTTTCACAATCTTCAGTGTCAGCAACATAGGACTATCCGCACGGGTCTTGGTATCTTTCAGTAATACAAAACTGGAGAAATACCCCCATAAAAGCCCGTTTTCACGCTTTGTATCCACACATATAGGTACCTCGCTCAAATGGCAAGCACGGTTGCCTATAAAGTAACTTCCGTTCAAGCCGTCCACATGGCAGATGATGCTCGATATTCTATCCCATCCTTCCACCTTTATATCAAAGGAATAATGGTCCACTACCGCTTCCGGCTTCCAGTCCAACGGAAGCGCCACATCACTCTGCCCTATTTCCACCTCGTCCAAAGCCACCACATACAAAGGGTCGGGCGACCAAACCATATTTTCGTGTACATCCAGCCCCGTACAGTGTCCCGTAAAAGCCTCAATCGTCTCATAACTCTCGTCGCCCCGTATCTGTATACTCTCCGTATTGAAGTTATAGGTCACCACCGCATACTTCCCCGGCGGTACCTTCACCTCACCCCCTCCGGCAGGCAGATAACTTTCAACCTTTCTCCCCTGAGTATCTTTCGGATAGAAGATAATCCGCATGGTCTGCGGCAGCTTATCCGTCACCCCTTTCCAATCCAGTTTAATCTGTACTCCGCTAACGGGATAATCATCCAGCATATCGCGGAAGTCACAGCTTCCCAGCATTGGCAACAGTCCGAAGAACAGCCAGAGAATCATATGCCGTGCATCTTTCATACCACTCATCTCCCCGACGTTAGAAGCCATACCAAAGAAATTTTTGCTTTTGTCGGCCCGATAAAGTGATACTTTCCACTACTGACCCAAACCAAGTCATTTCCATAAGAAGTATATTTCCTGTACTCCGTATCCAAGTATCCAATGCCCACACTGAATTCAATCGCCAGATGCCGAGCCAGTGGACGCACGTATCCATAAGTTATTCCTGCAGCTGCGTAATACTTCCCCCGGTATCCCTTCTCCTTTTTCAACTGAAAATCATAGGTACCTCCTTCGGCATATGCTCCCAGGAAGTGTCCGGACAATCTTCCGCGCGTATGGCGGTTTCCCAACCAGTAACGCGCCTCTGTCCCTCCCGAAAGGAGCTGATAGCAGAAATTACATCCGCTGTCAGACCACCAAGGGCATTTGTACTCAACATTCAAAGACCACCTCTTTCCCAATAGCAGCTCCACTTCTATGTTCGGAGCCAAGGCCAGGTCGTAAAGCAAATTATTTTTTAACGCCAGCACCGTTTTACAAGTATGGCTATGGGATTCTGCCGACTTATTCTGCCCTATTACCTGCCCCGACATCATGCAAAAAAGGAGTAGCCAAAAGACATATATAAAAATGCGTTTTCCCATAATTTCGCGTTGTATACAAACAAAAGTAGAAGATAATTACCGAATAAAAATCACTTTCCATCACTCTTTTCAAAGGCTGAAAGGTTCTGTGAAACGATTGAAACAGATTTGCAACTTCTGCCTTATCCGGGACGCTGTGAATAGATTCTTCTCTCTCAAAAAGTCAATCCGTGTGCGAAAACAGTAAAATTCAGTGAAAGAAATACAAAAGAAGTAGCAGGAACATTCTGAAATTTGGAAGATAACAACGGGAACCTTACATTTGTAATGTGATTTTTTTCATAGTATTAGATTTAAGGTTAACAAAGGTTGGAGTACAGCGGTACTCCTTTTTTTATGCCCATACGTTTCTCCGAATGACAAAAAATAGCTATCTTCGATGGCTTTTATAACTGTTAAAGAAGAAAACATCACCACTTGAGCCCATTATGAAAAAACCGGTACTCGCATTGCTTTCCATAATCCTACTTACCGCAGGATGTTCCCAACGGCCTGCCGCCACCACCAAGATACCCCTGACCAGCGCACACCGTGGTGCCGCCACCATCGCTCCCGAAAACACAATGGCATCCGTAGATTCGTGCATCAAATACGGTGTAGGCAATATAGAATGCGATGTCTGCATCAGTAAGGACAGTGTCTTCTACGTACTGCACGATTCCACCCTCGACCGTACCACCAACGGTACCGGCGCCATCTCCCAATGGCTGTCCACCGACATCGACACACTGGATGCCGGCTCTTGGTTTGCGCCCCGATTTGCCGGACAACGGGTACTACGCCTTACCGACCTGCTACGCAAGGCCAAAGAGCACGGTTTAAGAATCACCATCGACTACCGCAACGGCGGTCTGCACCAATTACTGAACTTGATAAAGGACGAAGGCATGCTGGAAAACTGCAACTTCACCTTCAGCAAGGAGTATCATGCCAAATGCTTCAGAAAGATGGCACCCGAGGTAAGAACCCTGCAAGCCTACATCAAAAGTGAAAAGGACATAGAGCATGTCGTAAAGGAACTGCATCCCGACATCGCTGTCGTCTGGATTGACTCCCTTACCCCGCAATTCGTAAAGAAATGCCGTGAGCACAACCTGCAGGTACTGGCACTTGTCCTGGGGCTGGACGACAAGACGGAAGAGAACCAGAAGGCAGTCGACCTGGGGGTAGACATCATAGCGACAGACCACCCGGAAAAGTTCATCATGAAATACGGGAAACCGTCCATATAAGGCAAGAGACCTGCCGCGCTCAAGTCAGCAAGTGATAGACACCACCCACCATTGCCTTGACCACTCCCTTCATCTCCAATTCAAAAAGCAAGGCACTCATCCGGTTGACGGGTATGTCCGCTTCCACCACCATCGCATTGATATGGAGGTCTCCCTGCCGCATAAGGATGCGCACAACGAGCTCCTCCTCTTCCGTCAGTTCCGGGAAGAGATTACGCTGAATACCTTTTGTCCGGGCAGGCTGCTCCGCTACGGCCCAGCCCATAATCTGCACAAACTCTTCCGCACTCTGGATAAGGGCGGCCTTGTTGTCGCGTATCAACCGGTTGCAACCGATGGAAGATTCGTCCGTAACACGTCCCGGAACGGCAAAACAGTCACGATGGTATCCCTCCGCCAACTCTGCAGTGATAAGGGAACCTCCCTTTGCGGCAGACTCCACCACAATGGTAGCATCACTCATACCCGCCACAATACGGTTACGGCTAACAAAGTTATGCTTGTCCGGATTCGTCCCGGTAAGGAATTCGGTCAGCAGTCCACCTTGTGCCAGCATGTCGATGGCTGTTTTCCGGTGGACATACGGATAGATGCGGTCCAGTCCGTGAGCAAGGACAGCAACGGTAGGGAGATGATTTGCCAAAGCGGCCCGATGGGCATGGATATCTATCCCGTAAGCCAGTCCGCTTACTACCAGCACATCGGGACAAAGAACGGCCAAATCGCGCAGGAAGTCGGCACAGAATTGCTTGCCGTAATCGGTGGCACGGCGTGTACCTACCATATCGATGACATGCAGGCGGTTGAAATCGGTGTTTCCTTTAAAGAAAAGTACAATCGGCGCATCCTCACATTCGCGCAAGCGGGAAGGGTAAGCCTCATCCTTCAACGTCAGGCAGGAAAGACGATTCTTCTCTACAAACTCCATCTCCTGCTCGGCACGCAGAAAGGCAGCGGGACAATCAAGAGCCGTCACTACCCCCGGATTCACACCGGGCATGATTTCGGGGAGCTCCTTCCGCCGACTGAATACTTCGGCAGCACTGCCCATACCCTCTATTAAACGCTTTGCCCCGATATGTCCTATACCGGGGCAAAGTGTGAGAGCTATGCTGCAAATCCGTTCGTCACTGTTCATTCCACCACAGATTACACAGATTCACACGGATTGAGATAAGGGGCAAAGAGACGGTCGAACAGTTCGCTATCGCTTAACCGTCCGTTCACCACACATACGGTTTCAACTATGCCTTTGAGACAGACTTTGCCGTCGGAAGCACGGAAGATATCTTGGTAAAAGACGTACTTGATACCCTCCTTCTTCATGTAGAGTTTGGAGACAAACTCGTCACCACTCCTCAGGGGAGTCTTGAAAGCCATATTGATACGTGCCACTACCGGGTCTACCCCCTGCTCGTGCAGTCCGGCAAAGCTGACGCCGGCACTCAACAGAAACTCATGGCGCGTATGCTCCAGATAATGCTGATAATTGGCATTATTGACGATGCCTTGCAGGTCGCATTCATAGTCGCGCACCTTCATGGGAAGTTCATAGATATAATTCATATTTACTATTGGACTATTTACTATTTGATACTTAGCCACGTTGTTTCTCCACATCCAAGCCTTTGAACTTCTTCAGTTCCTCTACGCTGACCAGCTTGTAGAGTTTGTCACTGGGACGTATTTTCACCGATTTCATCGAGAAATGCTGGCCTTTCTTTACAGTCTGCACGGGTTTCAAATCGACGCGTGCCTCGTCCAAAGTGACGAATTCGGCACCCGTTGTGGGACCCGTAATCAGCAACTTGTCGCCTACGCTCACTTCGGCTGCTTCTACCAGGAACTCTGCCACACCGATGTTTGAGAAGTAGCGGATGCCCTTACCCACATAGATTTTACGTTCCGTAGCGGCAGAGCCGTAGTTCTTGGTCCATTCGCCCAAGCGTTGTCCCAGGTAGTAGCCGTCCCAGAAACCACGATTGAAGACCGTCTTCAAACGTTCGTCCCACCGGGCAATTTTCTCATCGGTGAATGTATCGTCCAGATAGGAACGGATGGCTTCTTTGTAACACTCCACTACCGTGCGCACGTACTCGGGTCCGCGGGCACGTCCTTCTATTTTGAAAACACGAACACCTGCATCCAGCATCTTGTTCATGAAGTGGATAGTTTTTAAGTCTTTGGGGGACATGATGTATTGGTTGTCCACCTCCAATTCCACATCCGTCTCCTTGTCGCGCACCGTATAACTACGGCGGCATACCTGCATGCAAGCACCACGGTTGGCAGAGTGGTTCATCTCATGCAATGAGAGATAACACTTTCCGCTGACTGCCATGCAAAGGGCACCGTGGCAGAACATCTCTATACGTATCTGCTCTCCGCTGGGTCCACAGATATTCTCCTCACGGATATGGCGGTAGATTTCTGCCACTTGCTCCAGATTCAACTCACGCGCCAGCACCACCACATCGGCAAACTGCGCATAGAAGCGCAGGGCTTCCACGTTGCTGATGTTGAGCTGTGTGCTGAGGTGTACCTCCTGCCCTATCTGCCGGGCATAACTCATCACTGCCACATCAGCGGCAATGACTGCCGAGATGCCTGCCGCCTTTGCCGCATCTACAATGGTACGCATCAGCGGAATGTCATGGTCGTATATAATGGTATTGACGGTGAGGTAGCTCTTCATGCCATGTTCGTCGCACGTCCGGGCTATTTCCCGCAAATCGTCGATAGTGAAGGTATTTGCCGAACGGGCACGCATGTTCAGGTTCTCGATACCGAAATAGATGGAGTCGGCACCTGCTTGTATGGCTGCTGCGAGAGATTCGCGCGAGCCTACCGGTGCCATGATTTCGAAGTCACTGATTGAGTGTTTCATCATTTCTTTTTGAATTAGAGTATGCAAAGGTAGGCTTTTTTCTGTACTTTTGCGGACAAATCCGCTTAGATTATGAAGATTAAAGATATAGACCTGGGCCCACGCCCCGTATTCCTCGCCCCGATGGAGGACGTCACCGACCCTGCTTTCCGCCTGATGTGCAAGCACTTCGGAGCAGACATGGTATATACCGAGTTCGTTTCTGCCGATGCCTTGATACGCTCCGTAGGCAAGACCCAGCAGAAACTGAACATCAGCGATGAAGAGCGGCCCGTAGCCATACAGATATACGGACGGGACACCGCCACCATGGTAGAAGCCGCCCGCATTGTGGAGCAGGCACATCCGGACACGCTGGACATCAACTTCGGCTGCCCCGTGAAGCGCGTTGCCGGCAAGGGTGCCGGTGCCGGTATGCTACAGAACATTCCGCTGATGCTGGAAATCACTCGTGCCGTGGTAGATGCCGTGAAGATTCCCGTCACCGTGAAGACCCGCCTGGGCTGGGATGCCAACAGTAAAATCATCGTAGACCTTGCCGAGCAGTTGCAGGACTGCGGCATTGCCGCCCTCACCATCCACGGCCGTACCCGCGCCCAGATGTATACCGGCGAGGCGGACTGGACACTTATCGGCGAGGTGAAAAAGAACCCACGCATGCACATTCCCATCATCGGCAACGGTGATATCACCACTCCCCAACGGGCCAAAGAATGCTTCGACCTCTACGGTGTGGACGCCATCATGATAGGCCGTGCCAGCTTCGGCCGCCCGTGGTTCTTTAAGGAAGTGAAGCATTATTTGGAGACGGGCGAAGAACTCCCTCCGCTGAGTTCCGAATGGCGGCTGAACGTACTCCGCCAGGAAGTGGAAGACAGCGTCAACCTGCTGGATGAACGACGGGGCATACTGCACGTGCGCCGCCACCTGGCAGCAAGCCCGCTCTTCAAAGGGATTCCCAATTTCCGCGACACCCGGATAGCCATGCTGCGGGCAGAGACGAAGGAGGAACTGTACCGCATCTTCGAAGAGATAGAACCGTTGCTGCCATAGGAGAAAACCGCATACGATTTTTACCATCGAGTCCGATACTTGAGCAATCATCCTCACGCCCCTTCTTGAATAGCTTCTGAGAGGGGGGCTATTCAGACGCAGATGACACGCTTTGTTGCCATCCGCATAACTCACTGTCTGTCAGCAAGAAATTTTGCCAACCACTTGCCTTGCCCTTGGCAAACTTTTGCCATGCCTATGGCAAAGTTTTGCCAACGCGGTGGCAAAGCCTTGCCAATGGGAAGGCAAAACCTTGCCAACAAGGAGGCAAGAAAAAAAACATTGTTTCTTTGGCAGAAAGAAACAAGTCCCTATATTCGTCTTCCCAAGAAAGAAAGAATCCCATAAATATGTCTTTATGAAAAAGAAAAAACTGCTCAAACAGCTCATCGTAAACTTCCAGCATTCACTTCCGGCAGAAGTTTATCCGCGTACATTGGTATTGCCCACAGACAGTGGAAAGATAATCACCGTGCCCGACTAGCGGAACATCGGCTGCGCAAACCATCGCTTGAACATCCACGTGGCCAGGATATAAATGCCGAAAGCCGATACGAAACCCACGATAGAGTCTATCAGGTAATGTGCCTGGATATAGACCGTAGCCCCGCACAACAGCAGATAGAAAGGAAACAAGCAGGCAAACAGACGCTTGCTGCCACGCCATGCCATAATCATCAGTACCGTAGACATTCCGACGTGCGAACTGGGAAAAGCAGCCGTGGGGCGCTCACCCACCTGCTGGGAACTCTCCACCAGGTTGTAGAAGAAGCCGTGCTCATAGCCCGGACCGGGAAGAAGTTCCTGATGGTGATGGAAATAGTCACCGATGGACGGGAAGATACCTTGCGCCACATGGTCGCTTCCAATGGCGGGGAAGTAGAACTGCGGCCCGGCAACGGGGACGAAGATATAAATAAGGTAATAGATGAAGAAAGCGGTGACGATGACGAACGAAACCTTCTCGAAAAGGTCGAAACGATAAAGGAAATACCACACCACCACCAGCAGAATCATCGGATAATAGAAGAAGTATCCCATATTGAACGGCTCGCTCACCCACATCTGCGGAAACCTTTCACAGAACCATACAGCAGGCTGTCCGCCAAACATCCACTGCTCCACCGACGCGAACACGTGGTCGAGATTGGGGAATATCCGGTTGAACTCAAAGGTGTCGGGATACCAATAGGAAAGCAGTGACATCTGGATGGCTATGCGCACAAAGGCAGAGAACTTGCAGGGTGCCAGCCGGTAAAGATACATCAGCAGGAACGTCATACCCGCAATGACAACACGGTCTGCAAGCATCTGCACCGGATGATCCATTTCCTGAAAAAGAAACAGAATGAGAATGGAAGTCAGCAAATTGTATATCAGCGTAATCTTCTCTACCGCAAAAAGCCCCTTACGGGTTTCTACCCTTTTAAATAAATCTAAAGCCATCCCTTATCCTTATACCAGGCAATGGTTTCCTTTACACCCCGTTCCAGGTCGTACTCAGGACTGAAGCCCAGTTCCTCGACGGCCGGTGTGATGTCACACTGCCAGTTGCGTTGTTTCATTATTCTATACTTGTCCGAATTGAGCGTACTGGTCTTGTTCTGCCGCTTCGCCCAAAATTCAGCGAGCAAAGATACGACTTTCAATACAATTAACGGACATCTCAAGCGAATAACAAACGGATTGCCCAATTCTTTCCTTATCAAATCGGAAAAAGCACGGCTGCTATACACCTTCCCGTCAGCCAGGAAATAGGCGCGGCGGGACACCTGCTTCTCTATCCCGAGGAAGACGGCTTGCACGATATCCTTTACATATACAAACGTCAAGTCCTGGCGGCAGAAGCCTACAGAAAAGTCCGTATGCTGCCGGATGGACTTTGCCATAAGATAATAATCCTTCTCACGCGGCCCGTATACACCCGTCGGCCGGTAGATGACGTAGGGGAAACCCGGAATACTCTGCAAATAAAGTTCTGTTTTCAGTTTACTGAGTCCGTAGGCGGTATTGGGTGAAGGGGGGTCACTCTCCATAATCGGGTCGTAGGTCCTCTCGCGTACCGGGCCGAACACACTCAGCGTACTGATGAAGATAAACTGCTTGGGAATCATGTTCAGCTCCCTCAGCGTATCGATGAAGTATTTGGTCTGCAGATAATTCACCAAATCGAATTCGTTCTTGTCCACACACTTCGTCACACCGGCACAATGGACAATATAATCAAACTTATTGTAGGTCCCTTTATGTCCCGAGAGTTGTGCCCTCAGTTCATTGGGGTGCGCAAAGTCCAGTTCGAGGAAATGTATCTTGCGGTCACGCAGATACTCGCGGCTGCTGGATGAACGTACACCCGCCCACACACCGAACTTGCGCTTCAACGCCTCCTCCACGATGAAACTTCCGATAAATCCGCTTGCTCCTGTAATTAAAATCGATTCCACTTCTTCAGTTACAAATTACTAATTACTTTTCATCCGGTCCGTCACCTTGACGCTCCTTGTGTTACTCTGTCGCCTCGTTACTCTTCTTCACCGGCTCCACATGGATGCTGACCAGTGTTCCTTTGCCGAACTGCCTTTTCAACTTGTTCTCCACCGCCGTTGCCGTCTCGTGGGCTTCCTCCAGCGAGATGCTGCCATCCATACGCACATGCACCTCGATGGCACAATAACTGCCGATGCGGCGCGTACGAAGGTGATGCGGCGAGCTGATACCGGGAAAAGAGAGAATCGTCTTCAGTATCTCATCCTCCACCTCGGCAGGCAATGATTTCTCCAACAGTTCGTCCACACACGGTATCAACAACTGCACAGCCACCTTCATAATGAAGAAGCTGACAATAACCGCTGCCACCGGGTCCAGCACCCGCCAATGGTCACCCAAAAGAATGGCGCCACCTATACCCGCTGCCGTGCCTATGGACGAAAACGCGTCACTCCGGTGATGCCAGGCATTGGCAACAACCGCCTGCGAATTCAACTTCCTGCCCTTGAATACGGTATATTGATAAAGCACTTCCTTGAAAACGATGGATACCAATGCAGCCACCAGTGCCAGTATACCGGGTTCCTGCAGAGAGCCGCCTTGCAGGAAGCGGTAAATGGAGGAAGCCCCGTTCCAGAAAATGCCGAATCCCACAAACAACAGAAAAATACCGATAATGGCAGTTGCCAGCGTCTCGTACTTGCCATGACCGTAATCGTGTCCTTCATCTTCGGGCTTTGCCGAAATGCGCACAAAAACAATGACAATAATATCTGTAATGAAATCCGACAAAGAATGTACCGCATCCGCCAGCATGGCGGCACTGTGACCTACAATACCTGCAAAGAATTTGAAGACAAGCAAGAGAAAGTTTACCACACTTCCCACAACCGTCACCCGGTAAATGTCTTTTTCCCGTGTGGCATCTGCTTTTTTGTTCAGAGTTTGCATTTCCATCTGCTTTTCGTCTAAGGTACAGCCTATCTTCACTTTGTGTGCAAATATAGTACATAAATCCATTACAATCTGTCGTTCCTTCATTATTTTCAATAGAATGATAATATTTTGAAGTCTGAGTGAACGAAGGAACGTATTTATTTGTTTACTTTGCAAGAGGTAATCACCACAGATTACACAGATTGACACAGAATCTCTATTTATACATAAAATACATCATAACATTATGGCCAAAAAGAAAGAAAAGAAAGCCGGCAAACGCATGAAGAAGAAAGAGCTCGTCAAAGTACTGCTGGAATTCTTCCACACAAAGCAAGACGAAGTATTATCCCTGAAATACATCTTTGAACAACTCCACCTCACCACACATCCGCTGAAGATGCTGTGCATGGACATCTTGTCCGAACTGTCGATGGACGACTACATCACAGAAGTGGACAAGCACAAATACAAGCTGAACAACCACGGCGTGGAAATGACCGGAACCTTCCAGCGCAAGAGCAACGGCAAGAATTCCTTTATACCGGAAGGTGGAGGCGAACCGATATTCGTGGCCGAACGCAACTCGGCACACGCCATGAACAATGATAAAGTGCGTATCGCCTTCTATGCCAAGCGTCGCGGACGCGAAGCCGAAGGAGAAGTCATCGAGATACTGGAACGTGCCAACGACACCTTCGTGGGTACCCTGGAAGTTGCCAAGTCATACGCTTTCCTTGTAACGGAAAACCGTACGCTTGCCAACGACATTTTCATCCCCAAAGAAAAGTTGAAAGGCGGCAAGACGGGCGACAAAGCCATCGTAAAGGTGGTGGAATGGCCCGACAAAGCTAAGAACCCCATCGGCCAGGTAATCGACATCCTGGGGCGCGCAGGAGACAATACCACCGAGATGCACGCCATCCTGGCGGAATTCGGCCTGCCCTATGTCTACCCCGCTGCCGTAGAGAAAGCTGCCGACAAGATACCCGCCGAAATCTCCGCCGAGGAAATAGCCCGACGTGAGGACTTCCGGGGTGTGACCACCTTCACCATCGACCCCAAGGATGCCAAGGACTTCGACGACGCCCTCTCCATCCGCAAACTGAAAGGGGGACTTTGGGAAGTAGGCGTACACATTGCCGACGTGACCCACTACGTGAAAGAGGGCGGCATCATAGACAAGGAAGCCGAGAAGCGTGCCACATCCGTCTACCTCGTAGACCGCACCATCCCAATGCTCCCCGAACGGTTGTGTAATTTCATCTGTTCACTCCGCCCCGACGAAGAGAAGCTTGCCTACTCCGTCATCTTTGAAATGACGGAAAAAGGCGAAGTGAAGAACTCACGCGTGGTACATACCGTCATCAAGAGCGACCGCCGCTTCACCTACGAAGAAGCCCAGGAGATTATAGAAACCGGCAAAGGAGACTTCCAGGAAGAGGTGCTCCAACTGGATAAGCTTGCCAAAATACTGCGTGAGAACCGCTTTAAGGCAGGAGCCATCAACTTC
The DNA here is from genome assembly GCF_003603065.1 of Bacteroides sp. AF20-13LB. NCBI lineage: Bacteria > Pseudomonadati > Bacteroidota > Bacteroidia > Bacteroidales > Bacteroidaceae > Bacteroides > Bacteroides sp. AF20-13LB. The sequence continues at coordinate 162,950 of NZ_QTMH01000012.1, read as the reverse complement.
GACCGCTACGAAGTGAAGTTCGAAATTGACGAGAAGGGCAAACCCGTCAGCGTCTACTTCAAGGAGTCGAAAGATGCCAACAAGCTGATAGAGGAGTTCATGCTGCTTGCCAACCGCACCGTAGCCGAAAAGATAGGCCGCGTGCCCAAAGGCAAGAAAGCCAAAGTGTTGCCATACCGTATTCACGACCTCCCCGACCCGGAGAAGCTGGACAACCTGGCACAGTTCATCGCCCGTTTCGGCTACAAGCTGCGTACCAGCGGTACAAAGACCGACATCTCCAAGTCCATCAACCACCTGCTGGACGACATCCAGGGCAAGAAGGAGGAGAACTTGATTGAAACCGTCTCCATCCGCGCCATGCAGAAGGCACGCTACTCCGTGCATAACGTGGGGCACTATGGTTTGGCTTTCGATTACTATACCCATTTCACCTCGCCCATCCGCCGCTATCCGGATATGATGGTACACCGTCTGCTCACCAAGTACTTGGACCAGGGAGGCCGCACCGTGTCCGAACAGAAATACGAAGCCCTCTGCGAACACAGCAGCAGCATGGAGCAGATAGCCTCCAACGCGGAACGCGCCTCCATCAAGTACAAGCAAGTAGAATTCATGACCGAACGCCTGGGACAGACCTTCGACGGTGTCATCTCCGGCGTAACGGAATGGGGACTCTACGTGGAGCTGAATGAGAACAAGTGCGAAGGCATGATTCCCATCCGCGACCTCGACGATGACTATTACGAATTCGATGAAAAGAACTACTGCCTGCGCGGACGCCGCAAAAATAAAATTTATAGTCTGGGAGATGCCATTACCATTAAGGTGGCACGCGCTAACTTGGAAAAGAAGCAGTTGGACTTTGCACTGGTGTAACCTCACCCCCTCTCCCCTCTCCGATAGAGAGGGGAGAGGAGAGCAATGAATTGAAAACTTGCGAAACTTGAGTGAAGTGAAATAAAGAATAACCCTACAATATTTAAATATCCCCACTCCCCTCTCTTTCGGAGAGGGGCCGGGGATGAGGCTTTGCACATGAAGACAATTACTATTACAGACCCTACACAGATTGAGGAAATTATCCGTAAATGCCCATACTGCATAGTGGGCATCACAGACCTTGAAGGAAACCCATATGCGGTTCCCATGAACTTTGCCTATCAAGACGGGGTAATATACTTGCATTCCGGCCCGGAAGGCAGTAAAGTGGAGATGGTAACAAAGCACCCGCAAGTTTGCATCACCTTCTGCGAAGGACACGAGCTGGTTTATATGCACCGGCAAGTGGCATGCAGCTACAGCATGAAGTCGCGCAGTGTTATCTGTCGTGGGAAAGTACACTTCGTGGAAGACATGGAAGAGAAGCGACGCGTACTCGACATGCTGATGAAGCAATATACGGAAAATGAATGCAAATATGCTGAACCCGCCGTACGCAATGTCAAGATATGGGAAGTAAAAGTAGAGAAAATAAGCTGCCGGTCATTCGGGTTAAGACCAAGCGAACTATAAATACCATCTGCCGGTCACCTGCTCCACATTGATGGAGCGGATAACCGGCAGAAATATTTACTTTTACAACGGATATTCCTCAAATGCATACAACAGCGTCGAAAGATACCGTTCTCCCGTATCGGGCAGCAGCGCTACAATCGTCTTTCCTTCATTCTCGGGCAACCGTGCCAAGCGGGTAGCTGCAGCAACGGCAGCTCCCGAAGAGATGCCGACCAGCAATCCCTCATACTTCGCCAGTTCGCGGCCCGTACGTATGGCGTCATCATTAGATACCTGCAGAACTTCGTCTATTACGGCACTGTTATAGTTCTTTGGCACAAATCCGGCACCGATACCTTGTATTTTATGGGGACCGGGCTTCCCACCGGAAAGTACGGGAGAATCTTCGGGCTCCACAGCCACAATCTTTACCTTCGGGTTATTGGCTTTCAAGGCTGCACCCACACCACTCACTGTGCCTCCCGTACCTACACCGGCCACGAAAATATCCACCCGGCCGTCTGTATCACGCCAGATTTCTTGTCCGGTAGTACGCTCGTGCATTGCCGGATTGGCAGGGTTGTCAAATTGCTGTAGAATCAGCGAGCTGGGGTTGGCGGCTTTCAGTTCTTCGGCACGGGCTATGGCGCCTTTCATACCGTCGGCACTCGGAGTCAGTACCAATTCCGCACCGAGGGCTTTCAAGAGGTTGCGGCGTTCCAAGCTCATTGTGTCGGGCATCGTCAGTATCAGCTTGTAACCTTTGGCGGCGGCTACAAAAGCCAGCCCCACGCCCGTATTGCCACTGGTAGGCTCGATGAGGGTGGCGCCGGGCTTCAACAGCCCTTTTGCCTCGGCATCTTCTATCATGGCAAGCGCCACGCGGTCCTTCACACTGCCGGCAGGGTTAAAATATTCCAATTTGGCAATAACACGGGCTTTCAGACCCTTATTCTTGTTATAATTATTCAACTCCAGCAAGGGAGTGTTGCCTACCAGGTCGGTAAGGCGTTCTGCTATCTTCTTCATAATCCAACTGTTTTTAAATTCCTCATTCCCCTAAGGGAAAAGACTAACAATCCGGAGTGGAACGAGGTATGTTATTTCTTACAAGACAAAAGTAGCGCAAAATTGGTTCGTAGAAAATACCACAAATATGGTAAATACGTACTATAAATGAGGGATATGTAGGATATTTGACGAGTATTTCCTATCTTTGTTGCCACTTTTAAACTTAAGGATATCATAATGAGTCCACTCAACTTTACCCACATTTTGACACAAGCAGTCGATGAGCTATCGGAAAGCGAATCATACAAAGGACTGTTTCACCAGCATACGGACGGCAACCCGCTGCCTTCGGCAAAAGTGCTGCGCGACATCATCGAACTGGCGCGAGCCATCATCTTCCCCGGATATTTCGGAAATTCTACGGTCAACAGCCGTACGGTGACTTACCATATCGGTGTCAATGTCGAACGCTTGTTCGACCTGCTGACCGAGCAAATCCTTGCCGGCCTCTGCTTTGCAGGCGACGGCGAATGCAACTGTTGTACCGAGCTCCAACGGGAAGAAGCCGCCTTATTGGCTGCCAAGTTCATCAGCAACCTGCCGGCAATGAGACGTACACTCGCCACAGATGTGGAAGCCGCCTACAACGGTGACCCCGCCGCACAGTCGTTCGGCGAAGTCATCAGCTGCTATCCGGCCATCCGCGCCATCAGCAACTACCGCATCGCACACGAGTTGCTCAAGTTGGGTGTTCCCCTCATTCCCCGCATCATCACCGAGATGGCGCACAGTGAAACGGGAATCGATATCCATCCAGGAGCGGAAATAGGTGGTTATTTTACCATCGACCACGGTACGGGTGTGGTAATCGGCGAGACCTGCATCATCGGCAACAACGTGAAGCTGTACCAGGGTGTGACCCTCGGTGCCAAGAGCTTCCCGCTAGACGAAGACGGCAAGCCCATCAAGGGTATTCCCCGCCATCCCATTCTGGAAGACAATGTGATAGTCTATTCCAACGCCACCATATTGGGACGCATCACCATCGGACAAGGAGCCACCGTAGGCGGCAATATCTGGGTGACAGAAGATGTTCCCGCAGGAGCAAGGATTGTACAGACAAAGGCCAAGAAGTAAGTCACAAACAACCAATAAACAATTAAAATCGTAAATAACTCAAATCAGCAGTTCAAGTAGTTAAATGGTTATCAGCCACTAATGAGAGAAACGAGTGACAACTACCCAGATTGCCGATTCACATAAAGTAAATGCATAGATGAGCGAACAATCTTTTGAAATGATTGCCAAAACCTTCCAAGGACTGGAAGAGGTACTGGCACAAGAGCTGACTGCACTGGGCGCCAACGAAATAGAAATAGGCCGCCGCATGGTATCTTTCAGTGGTGATAAGGAAATGATGTACAAGGCAAACTTCTGCCTGCGTACAGCCATCCGGATACTGAAACCCATCAAACACTTCACAGCCAAAGATGCCGACGAGGTTTACGAACAGATTAAAGCCATCCGATGGGAAGACTATCTGGATACGGACAAGACCTTTGCCGTGGACGCGGTTGTATTCAGTGAAGAGTTCCGTCATTCCAAGTTCGTTTCCTACAAGGTGAAGGATGCCATCGTGGACTATTTCCGCGAGAAGACCGGCGAACGTCCCGGCGTGCGTGTCAACAAACCGGACGTGCTGCTGAACATACACATTGCCGAGACCAAATGTACGCTGTCTCTCGACTCCAGCGGCGAATCGCTGCACCGCCGCGGTTATCGCCAGGAAGCAGTAGAGGCCCCGCTGAATGAGGTGCTGGCCGCCGGCATGATATTGATGACCGGCTGGCGTGGCGAATGCGACCTGATAGACCCGATGTGTGGTTCGGGAACCATTCCCATCGAAGCGGCGCTGATTGCACGCAACATCGCTCCGGGCGTATTCCGCAAGGAGTTCGCTTTCGAGAAGTGGGTGGATTTTGACCAGGAGCTGTTCGACACGATATACAATGACGACAGCCAGGAACGTGAATTTACGCATAAGATATACGGTTACGACAACAGCCCGAAGGCAAACGAAATTGCCACACACAATATAAAGGCTGCCGGCGTAAGCAAGGACGTGGTATTGAAGCTGCAACCTTTCCAGCAATTCGAGCAACCTGCGGAGAAATCCATCATCATCACCAATCCTCCCTACGGTGAGCGTATCTCTACCAACGACCTGCTGGGCCTTTACTCCATGATTGGCGAGCGTCTGAAACATGCCTTTACGGGCAACACCGCATGGATTCTTTCTTACCGGGAAGAGTGCTTCGACCAAATCGGGCTAAAAGCCACCTCCAAGATACCTTTATTCAATGGTGCGCTGGAATGCGAATTCCGCCAGTACGAAATCTTCGATGGAAAGTACAAGGAATTTCGTGCCGAAGGCGAGGAGTTGAGCAAGGAGCGCAAAGAATTTCGTCCGGCTTCAGGAGAAAGGAAAGAGTTCAAACCCGGAGAAAGACGCGAATTCCGTCCCCGATTCAGCGGAGAGAGACGTGAATTCGGTGGCGAAAGACGCGAATTCAACGGTGAACGCAGACCAAGAGAATTCAAGGACAGCGAAAAGCGCGAATTCCGTCCGCGTGAAAGAAGAGAGTTCAAAGACGGGGAAAAACGGGAGTTCAGACCGAGGGAAAGACGCGAATTCGGTGGAGAACGCAGAACAAGGTCAGGTGAATCTTACCCGGAAAGAAAAAGAAGAGAGGCGGGAAAGAAGGAAGAAGAATAACACGAACAATGACAAGGAGAATGAATGCAAAGAAAATAAGTAAGAGCATTCTTGCACTGCTGATGGCAGTGCCTGCTCTGTTTACAACAAACGTCATGGCACAAGAACTGAAAAAGCCGACCCTGGAAGACCTTATTCCCGGAGGTGAAACCTACCATACTGCCGAAAACAAGTGGTACCAGTGGTGGGGCGATGCCGCTTGTCTGGAACTTGGCATCGACAATATAGAAGGTACATGGGCTGTCAAAGGATTAGGTGCCAAGCCCGGAGAGAAATTCACTGCCATCACATTGGAAGAAGCCAACGCGCTGCTGGAAGAAAAAGGACTTGGAAAACTGCGTCACTTTCATGCTGCAAAGGCTGTCAACGTACCCCGAGGCGTCAATCTGGGTATTCAAGTCCAAATAGACCCACTCCTACTGCTGAACACCGGCAAGTACCGTGCCCTCGTCGACTGGAAGAAGAAAAAAGTCATCTGGAGCCAGCCTTGCCCCGCCCAAGCCGAAAATGAGGATTGGAACGAAGTAAGCCGCCATTTGGCTTATACTATCGGCAATAATCTCTATGTGATGACCGGTGACGGGCAAACCCTGAAAGTCACCAACGAACCGGAAGGCATCGTCTGCGGTCAAAGTGTGCACCGCAATGAATTCGGCATTTCAAAAGGCACTTTCTGGAATCCTGCCGGGGACCTGCTGGCTTTCTATCGAATGAACGAAAGCATGGTTACCCCCTATCCATTGGTTGACATCACGACAAGAATAGCACTGGTGGATAAAATACGCTACCCCATGGCCGGCATGCTCAGCCATCAGGTAAAGGTAGGTATCTACAATCCTGCTACTCAAAAGACCATCTATCTGGACATGGGCGACCCAAAAGACCGCTACTTCACCAACATCACCTGGGCACCGGATGGCAAAAGCCTCTATCTGATAGAGCTAAACCGAGACCAAAACCACTCCAAACTGTGCCGGTACGATGCTGAAAGCGGAAAGCTGCAACAAGTGCTCATCGAAGAGAGACATCCCAAATATGTGGAGCCGCAATCTCCCATTCTATTCCTGCCATGGGACAGCCACAAGTTCATCTATCAAAGCCAGCGTGACGGCTTCAACCATCTATACCTATACAATACGGAAGGGGAACTGCTGAAGCAACTCACCTCCGGCCCCTGGCTTGTACAAGACATCGTAGGTTTTAACCGGAACACGAAAGAGCTCATCATCAAGAGTACGGAAATCTCTCCTTTGCAGAGCAACCTTTACGCTGTCAACCTGAAGAATGGCAAACGCAGCTTGATAGGAGACCCAACCGGCATGCACTCGGCACAAATCTCCGGTTTCATGGGAACTTACCTCATCGACAATGCCTCTTCGCCCACTTGCCCCCGTATCATAAAACTGATGTCCACCAACCCGAAAAAACAACGGGAACACACACTGCTGACAGCCAAGAACCCCTACGAAGGCTTTGAAATGCCCAGCATAGAAGTAGGCACCATCAAAGCCGCCGACGGCAAGACAGACTTATACTACCGCCTGATAAAGCCTACCGACTTCGACCCGGCAAAGAAGTATCCCGCCATCGTCTACGTATACGGCGGCCCGCACGCCCAGATGATAACGAACGGCTGGATGAACGATGCCCGCGGCTGGGACATCTACATGGCAAACAAAGGCTACATCATGTTCAGCCTCGACAACCGTGGCAGCAGCAACCGTGGACTGGAGTTTGAAAACGCCACCTTCCGCCAGCTGGGCATCGAAGAGGGCAAAGACCAGGTGAAGGGCGTAGAATTCCTGAAAAGCCAGCCTTATGTGGACGGAGAGCGTATCGGCGTGCACGGCTGGAGCTTCGGAGGACACATGACTACGGCGCTGATGCTGCGCTATCCCGAAATTTTCAAGGTAGGCGTTGCCGGCGGACCGGTTATCGACTGGGGATACTACGAGATAATGTACGGTGAGCGCTATATGGACACTCCGCAAGCGAACCCGGAAGGCTACAAGCAGACAAATCTGAAAAACCTTGCCGGTAACTTGAAAGGACATCTGCTCATCATACACGACGACCACGACGACACCTGCGTGCCGCAGCACACCCTTTCATTCATGAAGGCGTGCGTGGATGCCCGTACCTATCCCGATTTGTTTATCTATCCCACGCACAAGCACAACGTCCTGGGACGCGACCGTGTGCATCTGCACGAGAAGATAACAAGATATTTTGAAGAATATCTTTAATGTACAATGTACCGTACAATTTGCTATGCAGTGCGGGCGTGCAAATAGGGAGTAGATGGTAGAAGAAAGAAGAGAATAAAAGAGAGAATAAATCATTAAGTATAACAATCTGTACAACTTACCTGATGCCCCACAGCACAGACAAATTGTACATTGTAAATTGTAAATGAACCCATGAAAGTATTATTATTAGGCTCCGGTGGCCGCGAACACGCTCTGGCATGGAAGATTGCCCAAAGCCCGAAAGTAGAGAAACTATATATTGCGCCCGGCAATGCAGGTACAAGCGAAGCAGGCGAGAATGTGAACCTGAAGGCGACAGACTTTCCCGCACTCAAGGCCTTTGCCCTTGAGAAAGAAATCGACATGATTGTTGTGGGTCCCGAAGACCCGTTGGTACAAGGCATCTTCGACAGCTTCAAGGAAGACCCTGCCACCTGCCATATCGACATCATCGGCCCCACCGCCAAAGGTGCCACACTGGAAGGTAGCAAGGAATTTGCCAAAGGCTTCATGATGCGCCACAACATCCCCACTGCCCGCTACAAGAGCATCACCGCCGACAACTTGCAGGAGGGACTCGACTTCCTCGCTTCCCTCGAAGCGCCTTACGTACTGAAGGCCGACGGACTGTGTGCAGGCAAGGGCGTGCTGATTCTCCCCACACTGGAAGAAGCTCAGAAAGAGCTGAAGGAAATGCTGGGCGGCATGTTCGGCGATGCCAGCGCCACGGTAGTCATTGAAGAGTTCCTCAGCGGCATCGAATGCTCCGTATTCGTGATGACAGACGGCCGCCACTATAAGGTATTGCCCGTAGCCAAAGATTACAAGCGTATCGGCGAAGGCGACAAAGGCCTCAACACCGGCGGTATGGGCAGCGTTACTCCCGTACCTTTTGCCGACGAAACATTTATGGAAAAAGTACGCACCCGCATCATCGAACCTACCGTAAACGGTCTGCTGGAAGAAGAAATCGGCTACCAAGGCTTCATCTTCCTGGGACTTATCAACGTGAAGGGCGAACCGATGGTAATTGAATACAACGTCCGCATGGGCGACCCCGAAACCGAAAGTGTAATGCTGCGTATCAAGAGCGACCTGGTAGACCTACTCGAAGGCGTTGCCCAGGGCGACCTCGACCAGCGTACACTGGAATTCGACTCACGCACAGCCGCTTGCGTCATGCTGGTAAGCGGAGGATATCCGGAAGCCTACGAAAAGGGCAAGGTGATGACCGGATTCGAGAAGGCTGCCGAAACGGACAGCATCCTCTTCCATGCCGGAACAGCCACCAAAGACGGACAGACCGTAACTGCCGGTGGCCGTGTCATCGCCGTCTGCTCCTATGGTGAAACAAAGGAAGAAGCCTTGCAGAAGAGCTACCGCGTGGCCGACATGATAAACTTCGAGAAGAAATATTTCCGTCGCGACATCGGATTTGACTTATAAATGAGAACGAAGAGATTCCAGAACCGGATAACGGCAGGGCGGTTCACACTACCCACCGCTATCCTGATTTCAGTATCCTGCTGGATACTGACCGCTGTTCTGTTGCCCGAGACGGAGACACAGCAAAGCGGATATTCCCTTTGGGAAACATTCTGCGACTTCTGCATCCCCACCTGGGCAAACCGTCTCTTCAGCTTTATTCTGTATGCCGTCATCGGGTACTTCCTAATACAGCTCAACAATACGTTCGCCATCATCCGGATGCGGGCATCGGTACAGACTTCTGTCTACTTCCTGCTGATATCCGTCTGCCCCAGCCTGCACATGCTGTATGCGGGAGACTTGGCAGCCGCCTCCTTCCTGGTGGCACTGTTTTTCCTCTTCAAGAGCTACCAGCAGGCACGGCCCACAGGCAGTCTCTTCCACGCCTTTGTCTTCATCGGACTGGGCAGCCTGCTTTTTCCGCAGCTCATGCTGTTTGCCCCCATCTTCTGGATAGGTGCCTACAACTTCCAGTCTCTCCAACCCAAAAGTTTCTTCGCTTCCTTGGTAGGATGGAGCGTACCCTACTGGCTGTTGCTGGGACACGCCCTCTACTACGGGCAAATGGAACTCTTCTGCCAGCCCTTCCGCGAGCTGGTGACCTTCGCTCCCACCCGGTTCGACTATCAGCCGTGGGAACTCGCCACCCTCGGGTATCTCCTTGTTCTGTTCATCGTCAGCGCGGCACACTGTCTCATTGCCGGCTATGAAGACAAGATACGCACCCGAAGCTATCTACACTTCCTCATCCTGCTGAATTTCTGCATCTTTGTCTATATCGGACTGCAACCGGTATTGAGTGTCCACCTGATGTCCTTCCTGCTCATCGGTGTCAGCATCCTGGCGGGACACTTGTTTGTACTGACAAATAGCCGCAGTTCCAATATATTCTTCATTTGTGCATTTATCGGATTATTCATTCTATTAGGATTCAACATATGGACGCTTTTGTAGATACACTCGTACAGCTGCTGATTGACTGGGGATATGTCGGTCTGTTCATCTCTGCCCTATTGGCAGGAAGCATCATTCCGTTCAGTTCCGAGATAGTGATGGTAGCACTGGTCAAGGTCGGTCTAAGCCCGGCACTGTGCGTACTCTCCGCCACCTTGGGAAATACGCTGGGAGGCATGACGTGCTACTACATGGGACGTCTGGGACGTATAGACTGGATTGAGAAATATTTCAAGGTAAAAAGGGAAAAGATAGAACGGATGCAGCATTTCCTCCAAGGGAAAGGGGCACTGATGGCTTTCTTCGCCTTTCTGCCTTTTGTGGGAGAGGCCATAGCCATTGCACTGGGCTTCATGCGCAGTAATCTGATGCTGACCACCACTTCCATGTTTGCAGGGAAGCTGGTGCGCTACATAGCTATGCTGTGGGCACTGCAAGGAGCCATTTCGATGATGAATTATTGACATGTAGTGAGTTTGAGCAATAGATGTATAGATACAACGCGTTGGATGTATAGATGCAACGTGCTGGATGTATAGATGCAGCACGCTGGATATATAGGCGCAACAACACGCTGAATCACAGAGAATTAAACTAAATAAAAACATTCAACAAAAGCAGAAGTGATGCAACGAATCATAGAGAAGACGGAAGACGGAAGTGCGACACTGTTTGTACCGGAACTGAATGAACATTATCATTCGGTAAAGGGGGCACGTACAGAATCACAGCACATCTTCATCGACATGGGACTGAAAGCATCCGCTACTGCCCGCCCGCATATCCTTGAAATCGGTTTCGGCACCGGACTGAATGCCCTGCTTACACTGGAAACTGCCGAAAAGGAAAAGAGACCTGTGCACTATACCGGTATCGAACTCTATCCGCTTGCATGGCCGGAGGTGGATGCGCTAAAATATAGCGACAATCCTCTGTTCGAGGAACTGCATCGGGCTGCGTGGGAAGAAGAAGTTGCCATAACTCCTTATTTCACACTGAGAAAAGTGCGGGCAGATGTCGAAACAATAAGCATTGACAGTTTGTTAATGATTAATAAATCTCCGTTCGATGTTGTCTACTTCGATGCCTTTGCACCCGAAAAGCAACCGGGAATGTGGGAGGAAAAAGTCTTCCGGAATATCCATGCCGCCATGAGCACTGATGGCGTGCTGACCACCTACTGCGCCAAAGGAGTAGTACGCCGCATGCTGCAAGCCGTAGGATTCAAGGTAGAGCGTCTCCCAGGTCCCCCCGGAGGGAAACGGGAGATACTGAGGGGAAGGAAAGAGGAAGTGATAAATGGATAAGGAATAGTTGATAATGAATAGTTGATGCCCCCTGCCACAGCGCAGCCAAATTGTAAATTGTAAATAGTAAATTGTAAATGAAAAAGTTTTGTTTTTTACTCCTCATAGCCACCTTGCTCTTCTCGTGCAAGCAAGGAGGCCAACAGAACAAGAAGAATGACGATAAACCCGTGATTACCGTCACCATCGAGCCGCTGCGGTATTTCACCGAAGCCATTGCCGGCGATGAATTCACCGTCGTCAGCATGGTGCCCAAAGGTTCAAGTCCGGAAACCTACGACCCCACGCCCCAGCAGCTTGTCGACCTTGCCCAAAGCAAGGCCTATTTCCGCATCGGCTACATCGGTTTCGAGCAGACATGGACGGAAAAACTGACGGACAATGCTCCCCACCTGCAATTCTTCGATATGTCCGAGAATGTGGAACTCATTCTGGACGATACCCATGCACATCATCATAAAGACGGGCATGTACACGAAGGCCATACGCACGCCGGTGGTGTGGAACCCCACATCTGGAATTCCACCATCAACGCCCAAATCATTGCCGGAAACATTCTGAATGCACTCTGCGCCATAGACAAAGCCAATGAAAGCGTCTACATGGAACGTTACAACGTACTCATCCGGCAGATAGAGCATACAGACAGCCTCATCTGCCAGATGCTTTCCAGCCCGAATGCCGACCGTGCCTTCATGATTTATCATCCGGCACTTTCCTACTTTGCCCGCGACTACAACCTGAACCAGATTCCTATCGAGGCAGGTGGAAAGGAGCCCTCCCCCGCCCATCTGAAGAGCCTGATAAACTCCTGCAAGAAGGAGAAGGTACGCATCATCTTTGTACAGCCGGAATTCGACCGCCGCAATGCCGACCTTATCGCCCAGCAGACCGGAACCCGGGTAGTGGCTATCAATCCCCTCTCATACGACTGGGAGGAGGAGATGATGAATACGGCCAGAGCGCTTGTAAAAGAGTAAACGATGATTCTGTCCATTTAACGAAGAAGAAGCTATGCCTGCATCCCCCATTATAGAGATAAAGAACCTCAGCGCCGGATACGATAACCGGACCGTACTGCATGATATAAACCTGACTATCTACGAACGTGATTTTCTGGGTATCATCGGTCCCAACGGTGGTGGAAAGACTACCCTTATCAAATGTATACTGGGACTGCTGAAACCCACTACCGGGGAGATTCTATATCACTCCTGCCCTCCATCCCCCTCCGAAATTGCCAATTGTCAATTATCAACTGTCAATTGTCAATTATCCATGGGTTACTTGCCCCAGTACAGCAGCATCGACCGGAAATTTCCCATCACCGTAGAGGAGGTCATCCTTTCAGGACTCAGCAGCAAGAAGCCGCTGGCTTCACGCTTCACCGCCCGACACCGCGAGAAAGCCTCTGCCGTGATAGCCCGCATGGGGCTGGAAGGCATGGAGCAGCGTGCCATCGGCGCTTTGAGCGGCGGACAGTTGCAACGTGCCCTCCTGGGCCGTGCCATCATCTCCGACCCGCAGGTGGTGATTCTCGACGAACCCAGCACATACATCGACAAGCGTTTCGAAGCCCGCCTCTACGAACTGCTGGCAGAGATAAACAAGGATTGCGCCATTATTCTCGTCAGCCACGACATCGGCACGGTGTTGCAGCAAGTCAAGTCCATTGCCTGCGTCAACGAAACCCTGGACTACCATCCCGATACCGGCGTTACGGAAGAATGGCTGGAACGCAACTTCAACTGCCCGATAGAGTTGCTGGGGCACGGGACACTGCCGCACAGGATATTGAAAGAACACAAGCATTCTCACGGATGACTGGAAGCAAAGGAGGCCGACCCATTGTAGAACCGACCTCCCGTTACCCTTCCGAATAACTATCCGACAATCTTCTTACCCGTCATTTATATTGGAAAGCCTTATACGAATGGGGTAGTAATGACAAACGGAAAGAGTTCTTTGGTGTCACCGGACGCCTGCTCTGTACGGGTTCGGCAGGAAGGGGAGCCAGAATATCTCCATTCTCCAGATTTTCCAACCTCGTCACCTCATCATCGGTAACAATACGCACTTCCACCGGTTCATCATTGAAGTTCTCCACCACCAGTGTTTTATTGTCATACACAAACAATCCGACTTTGGAGGGAGCCTCCAGATAGATATCCATATCCCTACTCATAATGCGGCGAATCTCATTCAAGGCTTTTGCCGGAAAATCATATAAATTTCCCATATCATCGGGAATGGTCAATACATATAGATTGCCGGCGGCATAGGGAGCTCTCAACAAAATAGGATACCCCGATACTCCTCCCGTCAACGGACGGCCCGCACTGACTACTTCCCAAGCATCATTCGTATAATACTGAACCTGCGGTATCAATAAATCGCGTCCGGCTTGTCCATATCGGCCAAAATCATTGACAAGAGCTTTCAAATCGGTACAACGCAACTCTACTATTTCGGCAATTTTTTCAGGAATGGCTTTCAGCAAGCCGCTTGTAATCACCACATCCCGTCCGCTTTGCAATTGCTTCCTAATGTCGGTCATGAGCTCCGGAGCTTGAGCCGCCTGGGCAGTCAGCAGCACCACTTGTTGGTCTTTCGGAAAAACGGGACGTATATCCATCGGCAAACCTATCATGCCCAGATAATTCTGCAAGAAATCATCACCCGCCACATGAAAAGGCTTGTAGGACTTGATGCCAATGGGGTTACCCAACTTACCTACCAGTTTATCAGTCTGTTTCAATACAACATCCGCAATGCGTGCCATGGTGGTAGGCTCTATGGAAGTTCCGTTCTTCTGCCGGATAGGGGCAGTCATCTCATCATAATTAAAGCTGGTGCCCATGCCCTGCCAAGGGGTACGGAACCTGGGAGACAACTTCACGCCCAGAAGCTGGTTATAGGCAAAGAGAATGATTTCGGGAGCCTTGGCAAGCATGGTCAGATGCAGCTGCTCAGCATAGCGGTCCATACCCAGATTCAGTCCACCGGAGTCCACCCATCCTCCACCATTGTAGCCCGGACGCAGATTATCAAAATAACGGATAATATTATAGCTTAGATAATTCTGCAGATGCTGGTTGCCGGCAGGGTCCCTTGTTTCGGTACCCGTCCAGACACCGTCAAAGAGTTGGGGACCTTCCTCCAGATTAAAGCCCAAACCTTGGAAATGGTCGTACCAGTTGGGATACTTGATGATTACCTTTACACGAGAATTCACCTTCTTGGCAGGTTTCAGCACAAGGTCGCGCCCGGCTTCAGTCATCAGCTTCAAACGGTATTCCGTCCAGCTCTGCGTACCTTTGGCTTTTATCTCTATGTCCGACTTGCAACTGGTGAAGAAAAAGTCATCCAGAATAAACTCGTCAAAGTGCTTTGCCGTATGTTCTGCAATCTTTCGCACCATCTCACGATGCTCGGGATTGGAATAGCAGAACGTCTCGAAACTGTTCGCCTCGTTGATGGTGTAGGTAATTCCTCCGGCAGTCTCTATTCCCCGGTCATGGAAAAATTTCTTAGCTTGCTCCAGGGTGGCGTCATCCACAATCAGTAAATCACGATGTGTTTCCAAATAAATCTTGTCCACTTCCAACTGTTGTGAAATCACATTCCAAGTCGAATCCAGCCAATGGATGTCCTTCATCTTGTCTACCTCGTAGGCACGTACATAGACCGATACCTTAAAATTGTCATAAGCTTTTGCCTGCATGGCCATAGTGCAGACCATGCAGAGCAGAAAAGCTACAATTACAAACTTATCTACCTTTATTTTACTGTTCATTACCATTCAATATTTTCTGAGATGCCAATACCATATACATAAACCACGTAGCATGTCCGCCCAAACAGTACTCACCTTCCTGCCATAAGAACGGGAAATGAAGTAATTCGGGCAAGTCGGGACGAATCAGATTTGTACCCGGAGACACTCCACCCGGAATATAAGACCAGTCGGCACGGTTGACACCATAGGCGGCTTTCACCGTTTCGGCACCGACTCCCGTTACAAACGCTGCCTGATTACGTCCCGGATGCATACCGAGCAGGTATTGGACAGCATTGAAAATATAGTCCGGTGCAAACAAGTCAGGATAGGCAGCATGCAGGTAACAGTAATTGTAGCCCAGATGCTGGGGTTCCCATGAACCGGAAGAACGGTTACCTCTGTCATGCGGCACTCCATACGGAGTTTTACTGCTATACTCCTGATACATAGCCTGCAACTCCGGCAGTGCTTTGCGAACAGCCTTGCTGAAACGTGCATTTCCCACAGCCTTGTCGAAACGTCCGATGAACCAACCCGTCTGACGGATATTCTTGCAGATGAAATCCTGCTGCTGCAAAACGAAATCACGGTACTCCACTTCCTTTGTCGCCAGATAAAGTTCTACGGCAGCATGTACCTTGGCTGTCAGCACCCGGTTGTTGTCGCAGCGGGTAATCCTGAACAATTCACGGGCTATCTCCAGACAATCCGCTCCCAATGCATCGTTATGTCCCTTCAAGACACGTGAAATACCTGCCAGCCAGGCAGCCACCTGAAGTTCCCTACCAGGGTTGTCCTCCGTAAACACCCAGCGGTCGTCGGCAGTCCCACTGACATGGTCTGTATGGGCCGACGCATCACCCAAGTGTGCATACTGGCGTACGGTAGGACACAGAATCCCTCTGTAGAGACGCCCCAGAGCCTTCCAACCCGCCACTATCGTCAAAGCACCGTTTTCCACCTGCTGCAACAAGTCATTCTTTCCATCCGGCTGGTGAATCTCGACTATCTTCTTTTCAAAATCTATGGAAGTCTCGTCCCAATAGGCACCAAAGTTCTCACAAGCCATGGCAAGTATATAGGCCTCGCCTGCCTGGGATTCCACACGCAGGTCATAGTCCCCCGCATCGTGCCATCCACCCACATTCAGCCCTGGAACCAAATCACCCGGCTGGTACTTACAAAGAGTAGAGGTTCCCTGAGTATATCCGTCTATATGGTTGATATCGGTTTTGGCCATACGTGCATCGTCATGATGACAGAAGTCATGCCATACACGGTATTTTTCGTTCACACGCATGTGGCACATCTGTACCGGCAAGAAGTATTCCACCTCTGCCTGCCAGATACCCTTGTCCCACACATCTTTGGCAATGCGGAACACCGGAGAAGCAGCATCGCCGTACATTACCTGATAGAGCCCTTCTTCCGTCACTTCCGTGAAATCGAACTGCAGATAGTGGTAGCGTTGGAAATCTCCCCAATCCTTGGCAGCCTGCTGCTTTACCAGTTTCCTGCCATCGGCAGCAATGCGATAAAGGGCAGGTTGCTTGAAGTCTGTATCCCGTTTATCCAACTCTATGACAGCCACTTTCTTCTGTCCAGGATGGTAACCTACTTGAGAGGCTTGCACCACCGGTGCATAACGCCAGTCTTTAGTGACTGTCGGACGGATTATCCATTTCACCGCACCTTCCTTTGTCCCTGCCGGGAACTCCGAACGGAGCACAAACCAACCGTTGTTATGATTTATCCTTCCATCATACAGCAACAAGTCTCCTTTCTCACTTTCAATCGTAATCTTTGCCAAATCATCCTGAGGATTGAGTACAAACTTTTTCCCTGCGGCCAAAGGAGCAGAGACGATATCATCGGCAATCATCGGGTTATAAGTCTTTCTATCCAACAGCAACTGGTCCAAATCAGCTTTCCCGTCAGGATTGAAATCTCCGATATGCTCCATATTGGAAGACTGTTTCATGGTGGGCCCCATCGCCTGGTGGGGAAAGACTCCCGTCCGGTTGTCCATAATCCACGGCTTGCCCAGCAAAGTGGAAGGTACCAATTCCAGATTAAAGCCCAACTTGCCGGCAAACCGCTCGGGCACTGGTTGGTCCAAATCAACGGTCAATACCAGATAATCCTTCTCGCCTTTGACCTTAATGGTATAGCCAAAAACAAAATCCGGATAAAGCATCGGATTAAAGCCTGCCATGTGTTTGGCCGAATCCGGATAACTCAATGTGACACGGATTTCATTGTCAGCCTCATCCACCACCCGGCTTCTCATCTTGGGCAATCCCTGCCACTGCCCTTGCGAGATTTCAAAGCGCACATCTCCATTGGCAGCCCTGCGGTCTCCATTCAAAACAAGGGTCAGTCCTCCCTGGTGTCCTTCAGGGTAGACGTCACTGAACACCATCACATTGGCCCCGCCATTCTCAAAATATCCCGATGGATTGATTCTGAAATCCTGGGCGTGCAGCCCCATACAAAGCATCAGTGATGCTGCACCTGCTATAAATTTTTTCATAAATACTATTTTAAACGATTATGTATTTCTACTCCCAAGCGTACCGTATGATATGGGCAACGCCACATACTCACTTTGGGAGTATCCTTCTTGGGTTCTCCATCAAAACAATCACTGTACCATTCACCGTATTCCCGGTCTATCATACAGTCCTTTACGAAAGTCCAAACCGTATCGGCCGATTGCAGATAAACGTCATTCCCGCTGATTTGCCAGGCATTGACACAAGCTATCATCGTTTCAATCTGGCCCCACCATGAGGCATGCCCGGTTGTTCTTCCGCCCTTCTTTTCATACATCATATACCCTTTGTCACTCAGTCCTTCCGCCAAGCAAGCATCCGTCACATCCAGCGCAAGCCGATTCGCCCTATCCATCAGTTGCCGGTCTTCTAACACACGGGCAGCCTCACAAAGCAGCCATCCCGCCTCTACATCATGTCCATAAGAGTCCATCTCAACCAGACTGTTCCATGCATTATCAAAGAACAAATTAAAATGTCTCTTTGAAGAGTCATAAATGCGGTCCATAAACAACTCGGTGCAGAATTCGAGTCTTTTCCTCAGTCCGTCGTCTTTCCAGCACTGATATAAAAGGGTATAAGCCTCCAGCACGTGCAAATGCGCATTCATAGTCTTGGGTGCATTGTTATCATAATTATCCAGTTGTTTCCAATCTTCAGTAAAAGATTCCACATAACCGTCATATTGCGGTTCGCGGCCTTTCTCCTCCAAGGTATGATATAAACCGACAGCCATATCCAGACTCTCGCTGTTACCTGTTGCCAGATAGTGTTCAGCCAGCCCATAGATGGCGTAGGTCATGGCATACGTATATTTGGAAGCATTCAGCACCTCACCGTCAGGATTGACCAGCCAATATACCCCACCATGTTCCTTGTCTATAAATGTATCAATGAAGTAGCGTTGCGATTTATCCGCAAGCTTCAGATAAGCCTCATCCTTAAACGTACGGTATGCGGCAGAAAAACTCCACAGAATCCGGGCATTCAGAACCCCTCCTCTCGGAGCATCCACTACCGGAGTACCATTCCGCAATACAGTTCCATAAAAACCGCCGTCGGGAGCCACTGCATAATCCATCCAAAACGGCAACACGCTGTCTCTGACATTCGTGACAATCTCTGTACGCATGCGTGTCTGCATATCTGTCTCCCCTGAATGCGACCGGCAGCCTGCCAGACAAGACGCAACCAGCAGTGCTATCCAATAAAACATCTTCCTTTCCATAATTATTCTCTAAAACCATCAAACTTTTCCTTGTATAATTCCCCGTTTATCAGAAACTGGTGTTCGTCGTCTCAAGTACTGGTGTTTGTCATGTCAGACACCGGCTTTCATCACGACAGACCCTGACGTCTATCACAACAACTACTGGTGCCTGACATTTCACTCACAAATATTTTATTATTAAGTGTTTATTTATAATTTATCAATATCCCGGATTCTGGTCAGCCTGATTGATGAGCGGGTTGGTCAGAATCTCATTCGTCGGAATCGGGAAGATTTCCTGATAAGCCTCGTGCTCAAAGAAACGGAATGAGTCACCAGTCTGCAGACAAGCCTCTTGTGAAGAGTTGGCTACTGTTTTCGGATATTCGGCGGCAAACCATTCTTTGCACATACCCATACGGCACAAATCATGGTAAAGCGAGAACTCGGCATTGAATTCATGGCGACGCTCTATAATCAGCGCCACCTTCCATACCGGAGAAGTATAGCCTTTGGCTGCTTTATAGCTTGTATAATAGGTCTCTGCATCCGGCACTTCCACCGTCTGGGTATTCAACATGTCGGCGGGTAGGTCAATCATCGTCGCTCCCATCTCCAAATTACCCCAAGCACGGTTACGTATCTGACGTATCATGTTCCATCCGGTAGCGTTGTCACCTGTCTCGAAACAACATTCTGCATAGTCGAGCATGATGCCTGCATAACGCTTCAAAGTCAACGAAATAGGATTGAATACTTTGTTGTTCTCACCTGGCTTGCATCTCCAGTATTTCAAGGAATAAACAGTAGGCATATTTTCGGAACCTTGGAAAAGACCGTCAAAACCACTTGTCACCCCTACAGTCTGCCCGGTAATGGGATGCGTATCCCCTTTGGCAACAGCAGAGTATTGGCGGCGTTTGTCACCCGGTTCAAAGGAACGTACAAACTCCCAAGAAAGACAGAGAGACCCCCAGCCTCCCCATTCGGGTGCCGCACACATATATCCGTACCACATCATGGCATCTGAAGACGAATCGGCTCCCCAGCCCATATATCCTTGTTCATGATACATCACCTCAAATACAGATTCTTTGGTCCAATGTGTATCCCAGGCATGCAGGTTACCGAAGCAGGGCTCCAATGAATAGGTTCCACTGTCCACTATATCCTTTAGTTCCGTCTTGGCTTTCGTAAAGTCTTTCTTCAACATATACAGCTCGGCCAAATAAGCTTTGCAGAACCCCTTGGTTATACGTCCGTATTCACCATTCATGGGTAACCAGTCCAGATGGTCGCGTCCAAAAGACAAATCTTCCTCGATAGCCGCATAAGTCTCATCCACGGATTCCGGACGTGCCTTTCCTACCGAAGTAGTATAGGTTTCACCGGTAAACAACATCGGTACCCTTCCGAAAAGTTTCGTCAGGTAAAGGTAGTTATAACCGCGGATGGCACGTGCTTGCGCTTCATAAACGGTCTTGGAATTGCTGTCCGCAAATATAGAGGCATCCGCCGTCTCCAGGCCAGCCAGGAAACGGTTTGCACGGTCCACTGCACGATAACTCATCCGCCATGCAGTCTCCAGGGAACCCTTATCGGGTTTCCAGGCATGACGCTGCCATTCCGCATCCCAACCGGAAGCCTGACAGTCCATCGTAGAATGGTTGGCAGCAAATACCTGAGGCTTGAATCCCCATGTTTCGTCATCACCGGAACCGTGCTGGTCCGTATAAAAGGTATCATAAAGTCCGTTCAATCCGGAAAGGACATTCTCCTCCGTTTTAAACATGAAATCCGCCGGAAGAATATCGTAATGATCCACTTCCAAATAATCGTCACAAGACGTTACGGTGCTTAAGGCCAGCACACCGATCAACAGTTTATATAAGTTTTTCATAATCATATTTTTTATCCGTTAGTATTAGAACTGTACACTCAGACCGAAAGTAACCGACATCGGGAACGGATAACGTCCTCCGTCAAATCCCGAATACAATACATTGGAGTCACCAACTTCCGGATCGCCGAACTTATTGTACGAAGAGATGGTACATACATTGTCGACACTGGCAAATACGCGTGCATTTTCCATTTTCACCGGTTTCAGCACATTCTTCGGGAATGTATATCCTATCTGAATATTTGAAATCTTCAGATAATCCCCCTTCTGGATGTAGGCGTCGGACACACGCATGTTCTTATTATAGTCTGTCTTGGTGATACGCGGATATTTGGCGCCGGTATTCGAAGATGACCATGCATTATTGATATATTCCTTCAGTACATTCTGATAACCGCCGTCGGGTGCATAGACTGAGGTCAAGCGGGCCGAAGAATAAGAAAGGATATCCATACCGGCTACACCGTACAAGTTCATCGAGAAATCAAAGTTTTTCCAGGAAGCGGTAAGGTTCATTCCGTAAGTGAACTTGGGATATCCATTGCCTATAACAGTACGGTCGGCATCGGTAATCTGCCCGTCACCATTCAAATCAACAAACTTATAGTCGCCGGGCTGGGTAGTCTTGTCCTGATATACACCACTTTCAACTCCCTTTTCAACCGCCAGCCTATTCATTTCATCAATTTCGGCCTGGGTTCTGAAAATGCCTTCTACCTTCCAGCCATAGTAGGAACCTACAGGATAGCCGTTCTGTGTAATGGAGTGGTTGTCCCAGTTGTCGCCATCTTGTGCTGACCCTGACTTGCTGAATATCGGATCGCCGACTTCAATAGCCTCGTTCTTCAGGGTAGACCCATTCAGCCTTATGCCGATATTCCAATCGCTGAAGCTCTTGTTCCACGCAGCAGTAAACTCGAAACCTGAGTTACGGATATGTCCCGCGTTAGTATAGACATTGGAGAAACCGGTAGAAGGACGAATCTGGCGATACAGAAGCAGATCCTTTGCGTCACGGATAAAGTAATCGGCAGAGAAAGAAAGCTCATTGTTCATAAAGGCAAAATCAATACCGATATTTGTCTGCTCATTGGTTTCCCATTTCAGGTTGGTATCAATTTCTTTCTGCTGGGCAATACCGGCACCGTTAATCACACTCGAACCATTAAAGAACCAGTACATTGCATTTGCCGAAGACAACTGTGCTATGGACAAGTTGGTACCATTGCCCGCATTACCGGTCTGTCCCCATCCGGCACGCAACTTCAAGTTACTGAACAGTTCTAAATCCTTAATGAACTTTTCCTCGGAAAGACGCCAAGCTACAGAAGCGGAAGGGAATGTACCATAACGATTGCCGGCACCAAAGTTCGAAGAACCGTCGCGGCGTACCGTTGCAGTCACAATATAGCGGTCGTTCAAAGTATAAGTCAGACGGCCGAAGTAAGAAAGGAATCTTGTCTTCAAATCCAGCCCACCATCCGTTTGCTTAGACGATGGGTCATTGGTCAATGAAATTTTGCGGATGTTGTCTGCCGGGAAATCGTTGGCACTGGAATTCAGCCAGGCACCGTTCGTATCGCTGGTAGAGAAACCGGCCATTGCACTTACGCGGTGATGCTCATTGGACCAGTCATAGTTCAAGAACGCTTCCAGACCGAGTGAAGTGGACTGGCTCTGGTTCAGCGAGAACGAGTCCTTACGGTCTTGAGTTCCAAAGGTTCTATCATTATAGGCTGTATAGCCATTATAACCTTTTGTATAATAATTATAACTGGCAATAGTTTTGAAGGTCAACCCTTTGTACAAATCGAGTTGTAGGAAAGCACTGGCGAGCAGACGGTCCCATTTATTGATGCTGTCGGCAGTCTTGGCAGCAGCAACCAGATTGTCAGCTCCCTTGTTCACATCCCCATTACCTTCTTTCTTGTAATGTCCCCAAGTACCGTCGGGCAACACAATAGGCATGGAATAGAAAACACCGTCCTCTACATAATCCATGGTTGGAATGGCTTGTGCATAGTTTCTCAGGTTGCCTCCTCCCATCTTTTCCGAATGTGCATAGTTCAAGTTCAAGCCTACATGCAGAAAGTCTTTCACTTTGTGAGTGATATTAGCGCGTGCCGTCAAGCGTTTAAAATTCGACTCAATCACGATACCCTGGTTGTTCAAATAACCCAGAGATAAGTTGGCTTGGGTATTTTCGCTGCCTCCCGAAGCAGAAAGGTTATAGTTCTGCTGTAATGCCGTGCGTGACATTTCATCCTGCCAGTCAATGCTGTTCAGTCTGCCTATGTAATCCTCGCCATATGCCAGATTGGTCATGGCAATACCGTCATTCTTGACGGCGGAACGTACAGCACTTGCAAACAAGCCCGCATCAGCCACATCAATCTTATTCGAATTGAACTGGAGGGCATAGTTGGCCGAAAAGTTCACCTTTGCCTTCCCCTTACCACCGTTCTTGGTAGTAATCATAATGACGCCATTGGCACCGCGAGTACCATAGATTGCCGTAGCCGAAGCATCCTTCAGAATTTCGATGGACTCTACATCATTAGGATTCAAGAAATCGATGGAAGTTCCTACCTGCACACCGTCCACTACATAGAGTGGGTCGGCAGAACCATTCACGGTTGCCACACCGCGGATACGGATGGAGAAACCTCCTTCCGGGTCACCGGAAGAACGGATGACAGATACACCTGCCGCAGCTCCCTGCAAACCTTGTCCCAAGTTCACCGGATTCCGCTTCATCATTTCCTCCGCATTCACGGAAGCCACAGAACCGGTGAGGTCGGATTTCTTCATCGTACCGTAGCCCACAACAACTACCTCATCCAAGGTTTCGGTATCCTCCTTTAAAGTAATTTTCAGAGCATTCATATTCCCGGTTACTTTGACCGTTCGCGCCAGATAACCGATGTAACTGGTCTTCAGCGTAGAACCTACGGGACACTGCAAGGAGAAGTTACCGTCCAAATCGGTAATCATACCGTTTGTCGTACCTTCCACAATGACATTGGCACCGATGATGGGCTCGCCTTTCTCATCCACCACTTGGCCCTTCACAGTAACTACACTCTGCTGTACGACAGTGACACCTGCAAACGGCTGTACGCTTGTTGCAAAGAGAGGTCCGGCACATGCCAGCGATACTGACATGATACCCAAATACTTCATCACATTTCTCATAAATACTAAATACTTAGGTTTAACAAATACCCCGGTCATAAGCACATCGGGAAAAAGATATGCGACACAATTTTGTGCCACTATAGAGGCACTGCCGTGCCATTGGGAAGGCACATCTGTGCCACCATAGTGGCACAGATTTCGGTAACTATATCCCTTTCTCTTCCATACCGACAGGGGTGAATTCAATATAGATTTTCAAAGATTAAGTTCAGAAACTCAGGGAAGTGCCTTCAACCTGGTTCAACAGTTGCGGTTTGGCCTTTCCACAATCCACTTTCACAACCTGAATACGGTTGTCGGCAGGTAGACAAACCAATCCTTCTGCCTGCTTCTTGTCAGCACTGTATACCTTCAGGCTCATTTTACTCCAATCCATCTCAGCAGTGGACTGCGCCAACTTCAGATGAGGAAGTACCGAACCGTCACGTACCAGCATGATTATCGGCAGACTGCCTGCTTCAATCCGGTGCCATCCGCCTTCGTAGACTTTCTCTGTCTGGTAGTCTATCCATTTTCCTTCGGGAAGGTAAACTGTGCGGCCCGTCATACCGGATTCAAGCAAGGGGGCAACCAGAATCTGCGAACCGAAGAGATACTCGTCATCCACTTTCCATGCTCCCGGATCATCGGGGAATTCTACAAACAAGGCTCTTAGCATCGGTAAGCCCTTTTCTGTACATTCCTTAGCCTGAGCATACACATAAGGCATCAGACGGTACTTCATCTCCGCACTCTTGCGGAAGACATCCTGCACACGCTTGCTGTCGTACAACCACGGCTCTGTCGGAGGTGCCCCATGCGCGCGGGTATGGGAAGTAAGAAAACCGAACGGTATCCAGCGGCAATACAAGTCCTCCGGAGTGGATTTTACAAAGCCGCCCATATCATGGCTCCAGAAGGAGAAACCGGACAAGCCGAAGGACAAGCCTGCACGAAGCGTACCCAGCAGACCCGTGTTCGTAGTTGCAGCATCACCGCCCCAATGCAATGGATAACGCTGGGAACCAGCCCATGCGGCACGTGCCCACATTATATTCTCGTTGTGCAACTTCTTGGTTATCTCGGACACTGCCATATCATAACGCACCGGATAGAGGTTATGCTCATACCATCCGCTCTTGCCGGAAGCGTAAATACCATTCAGTGGAGCAGCCTCGCCAAAGTCTACTTTAATGGCACTGACACCGATATTCAGCAATCCCGCCAGTTTGTCCTGATACCACTTTACTGTTTCCGGATTGGAAAAATCAAGCACCACATCTTCGTAGGGAAGTTCACCATTTCCATTTTTCACATACATGTCTTTCTCTATCAGTTCAGAGAAATAACGGTTTTTAGGAGTGAAATAAGGCAACTGCCACAAACATACATGGAAACCTTGAGACCTCAAATCCTTCAACATCTGCTGTGGATTCTGGAAACGGTTCTCGGAGAATTTATAGTCACACTGCCAGTCCACATCAAACCAGCCGGTATCGAAATGGATAACATCGCACGGATACTTGTTCTTACGGATATTGGCCGCTACATCATAACCTTCCTTTTCACTGAAATAGGTAATACGGCTCATCCACGTACCGAAAGACCACAAGGGGGGCATGCCCGGCTTTCCTACCAAATCGGTGTACTCGTCCAGAATATCTTTCGGCTCGCCGAAGAAAACGAACAAATCCAGGTTCTCGTCACCCATGAACATTTTGTTCAGCCCAATATAGGTAGCACCAAAATCACAAGTCACGGGAGCGGATGTATGCATAAACATACCATATCCCCGGTTACTCATAAAGAAAGGAATCGGTTTGTACATCTGGTCCGTCTCAGGCCCTTGTGGGTCTGTAACGAACAAGTTCACCTTCTGTCCGGCCTTGTTCAGCCCAGTGGCAGACTCTCCGCAACCAAAAATCATTTCATCTGCAGTCAAGGTAAATACCGGATTGATGCGGCGAGCATTGTCGCTTCCCCGCTTCACAAAACAGAACGGCGTATATTTTACCTGCGTAGAGTCCGCGTCGCTCAAAGCGGCAGTCTGGCTCAAGATACGTCCGGCTTTATCCTTCAAGACGATTCTCCAAGGATTCTTGTTAATCTGAATGGTTCCATAGTCGCTGGAATAGATAATCTTGTCATTCGTCTCGGTAACTTTCCAGCTTCCATCCCTGCCCGGTTCCTTTGCCAACATGATGGAAGCGGCAGGTTTGGGTTCCACCGGGGTCGTTAGCATACGGATACGTACCGTACGCGGAGTTACAAAGTCAATCTTGAATTTGAGGTTAGGGTCATTTTCATAGGCAGTGAAGGGGAAATCGAGCATTCTCATTTTACGGGGCTGTGCACCGTTGGTATTGAAGGCTTGGCGGGGCATCAGATGCCCGCGTTTCCAATTCACCAGCCCTTCACCCGACTTGGCATCGAATGACTCCAGGTGATCTGCAAAAAACAAGGTATTACTCAAGTCACGGAAATCGGTACTCATGTCCAGAGGTTGGTTCATCAAATACGAAGTACCGTCATTGACATGTGGCTGTGCCAACAGATTGCCACCGGCAAACAACAGCATCGCCACTGCTAAAAGTTCTTTCTTCATACTATTAGGATTTAAATGATCTCGCCTGCAAATGTATTTTTCTTAAAGGAAACACAGATGCCTTAAAAATGTCTTTTAATATCCGGTTTTGTTTCATAGAACCCATATAGGGCCATTGGAAACAAAATGCATACTATTTTTCACCAAACGGAGGATATCATCCCACACGAATACGCAAATCTTTCCTTGCTCGTTCGAAGGATTATATTTAAGTTTGCAGTTACAATATTGTTAATCCTTCTAATAAAGAAAATACATGAAACAACTGCTCCTATTCCTTATATGCAACCTGGCCTTCCTCCTTACTGTTCAAGGTAACTCAGCGGAAATCCCGCCGGCTGTCATGTTCAAGCAGCTCTCTACAACAGAAGGACTCTCCAACAACAGTGTCCGAAGCATCTACAGAGACAATAGGGGATTCCTCTGGGTGGGGACAGAATCAGGACTCAACAAATACGACGGCTACTCCTTCCAGCAGTATTACCAGAACAACTCCGACCTGCCGGACGATGCCATCAGCGAAATTTTCGAAGGACCGGACGACAATGTATGGATAAGGACTTCCAGCGGCTACAGTATCTATAATTATAAGACCGGTAAATTCGACAATGACTATAAACCCATACTCGATGGGCTGCAAATCCCCAGTAAAAACATTCTGAGGATGGGAAAAACATCCAAGAATGAGTTTTGGGCCTACGACTATTCCAAACTTTACATACGAAGCATGGACAACAGCTCCATCAAAGCCTATCCACTGGCAGTTGAAAAGATTTCAAACCTCTATATAGGTGTCCAGTTCATTTATATAATGTACTCCAACGGTACCCTATACAGTATCAGCAAGCAGACTTCCGAAGTCAAGGAAATAGCCATTCCCACCATCTATAGACCTTTGCTGGAGAATCATGAGCCACACATTTACATAGACCAAAACGAAAGCCTATGGGTATACACCTTCCAAAACAGCCTACTTTTGCACAAGAACAGTTTTACACAGCAATGGGAGGACATCAGCCTGAACAATAACACTCACATACAGTACAATCGCGTGCAACGCATCCTCGACCTGGGAGACGGCAACGTATGGATACTTACCAGCCATATGGGGCTGTTCGTTTACAACACCCTGACCAAATCGCTTACCAACTTGGTGCACAATCCATTGAAACCGCACACCATTGCCAGCAACAATCTGAATACCATTTACCGGGACAAAGACGGAACCATATACATAGGGAATTTCAAACACGGTATTTCCTATTATAGCCCCATGTCCCAAATCATACTATGCAACAAATCCCTGGAATATGATGATATCCTGACCTTCTGCGAAGACACCAGCCAGGAATACATTTACTACGGAACAGACGGTACGGGACTAATCCGACGTTCACTAGTGACCGATTCATACGAAAAGATAGCAACTCCCGCCAATATTGTAGTCGACTTATCCATCGACTCCAAAAACCGCCTATGGATAGGCACCTTCCAGAAAGGACTGCTATGCTACTCGAAAGGGCAAATCAAACAATACACAGTAAGTAACAGCCAGCTTCTCGAGAACAATGTGTATACAGTAAAGGTAGACAAACACGGATACATCTGGATAGGTACCATGAAAGGATACATACAGAGGTTAAATCCGGAAACCGGGCAGTTTGACACCATCTTGTACCGTCCGGGAGAATTCTTTGTCCGAGATATGTACTATGATAAAGACAGTACCCTTTACGTAGCGACCAAAGGAGGACTCATTATCATCGATACGGAAACCCAAGCCTATAATATCTACGCCGAAGCCGGCCGCTTCAAGGAGAACAATATGCTCACTGTCTATAAGGACAGCCGGGACCTTCTTTGGATAGGACATCCACACGGACTGAGTATATGGAACCAGAAGAACGACTCCATCTACTTCCTTGACCAGAAAAACGGACTTGCCGCCAACCTCGTCAGAGCCGTCACGGAAGACAACAACAACCAGATGTGGATTGGTACCGGCAACGGCATCTCACGAATCAAAATAACAAACGGTACATACGCCATCGTGAACTACTCCGTAAGCGACGGACTGATATGCAACGATACTAATGTCCACGCCATCCTCAAGCTACAGAACGGCAATATACTGATAGGCACGCCACAAGGTTACCAGACTATCATTCCACAAGACATCCTGACCACAAGTTATGATGCCAATATTTACCTTACCGGTATTGAGCTCAAATCCGGAATGACCCATCCGGACATCCTGAACGGCAGCTCACTTGAATGTGCACAACATCTTTCCTTCACTGAAAAGGAAAATTCATTCACTCTGTCCTTCTCTGCCCTCGACCTGGTGGAAACGGATAAGATAAAATATGCCTATAAGATTCATTCCAACTGGATTTATGCTGAAAACAACAAAGTAAACCTATCCATGCTGACTGCCGGAAACTATACTTTATCCGTCAAGGCATGCAACTCACAAGGCATATGGAGCCCCAACGTCAAGGAACTGAAAATAAAGATACTCCCTCCTTGGTGGCGCACTTGGTGGGCTTATACCATATATAGCGGTATCGTTTTGTGCATCCTTCTGTCCATTATCCGCAATCTGCGCTTACGCCAAAAGCAGAAACAAATCATGCAGGCCATCGAGGTGGAAAATGAAAGGCAGCAGAAAATCAACAATATGAAACTGCAGTTCTTTGCCAACATAAGTCACGAACTGCGGACCCCCTTGTCACTTATCATCAATCCGCTTGAAGAGTTTTTCGTAGACCATCCCGAATATCGTAAAGGCATTCTGGATATGGTCAAACAAAATGCCGACTATCTGCTGGAACTGATTAACCAACTGCTGGATTTCAGAAAGCTGGATGCCAAGGCTGAAACCCTGAAATGCAAACATGACAACATCCTTATCATTCTGAGTGAAATATTCCACTCTTTCGATCCGATAGCACAGAAACGGAACATCAGCTATAGCCTTACCGCTCCACAACATTCTGTATTCATGGATTTTGACTATGACAAGATACGCAAGATATGCACAAATATCCTGTCAAATGCATTCAAGTTCACTCCCAATAAAGGAAGCATCTCACTGGATATTGCCGTAAGAGGCACAAATCTGGAACTGACCTTTACCGACACCGGTTGCGGCATAGAGGATGAAGCCAAGGAGAAAATATTCCAAAGATTCTATCAGTCGGGCAAAAACCAGTCGAACAACGGAGGCAGCGGCATTGGACTGCACATTGTTTCCGAATACGTAAAGATGCATCAGGGTACTGTCTGTGTCAGGGATAACCAGCCTTGTGGTTCTGTATTCCTGATTGCCCTACCCCTACACCAGAACAGTAATGAAACCAAAAACGGAGAACCGGTCGAAGGACCGGAAATAAAAGAAGAATCCCATCCATTCACCATACTACTCGTAGATGACAACTACGACTTCTTGAAATTTCTCTCTGAAAGTCTTGCCAGGCAGTATCATGTATTAAAAGCCACAAACGGAAAACATGCACTGAATGTACTGGAAAAGGAAGATATTGATTTAGTGGTCAGTGACATCATGATGCCCGAGATGGATGGTCTGGAACTATGTTCAACCATCAAGAATGACATACGCTACTCCCATATCCCCATTATCCTCCTGACAGCTAAGGCAAGTGAAGAACACCAATTGGAAGGGCTTAGCGTTGGCGCAGATGACTATATCACCAAGCCTTTCAATATGGAAGTCCTCAAGCTGCGCATCAACAAGATTATCGAGATGAACGTCAAACGTCAGGAAATATTCAATCAGGACATTAAAATCGAGCCAAGCCGTATCACCATCACTCCCCTTGACCAGCAGCTGGTGGAAAAAGCTATCCAGATTGTAGAGGACAATATCAGCGAAACCGAGTTTTCCGTCGAGGAGCTTGCCAGCAGCCTGAATATATCACGCAGCTATTTCTACAAGAAAATGATTAAGATAACGGGAAAGAAACCCATCGAATTCATCAGGACCATCCGTATGAAACGTGCACAACAACTCTTGACAGAAAGCCAGATGCAAGTTTCGGAAATTGCATATACCTTGGGGTATAACTCCCCCAAGATATTCTCCAAACATTTTAAAGAAGAGTTCAACATCAGCCCATCCGAATTTATAAGGCAGCAGGCTGAATAGAAACATTATTTTGACATCAAAGCATCCAACGAAGACACCAACGCCACCAAAGCAGCACTCCAATTAATGGCTATTTCATTGGAAGCATACGAACCTTCCACATCTGCATAAGACTCATCCGGCAGATTGGAAGGATAGGGTACACCGTCTTGTTGGCCAGGATTGGGACCGCCAACAAGGAAACCGGGAAGAGGTGCCTCTATATCATCCGATGCAGAAAGACGATGGTGCGGATACAGAGGACTTTTCATCCCGAAACCGGTGACATAACAATATCCCGTGGCATTCTTTCCTAAAATGTAGTCCATATTGCGGTAGGCGTTCGTCAGGTACGACTTCTCACCCGTAAGCAAATAGGCGCAAACCAGTGAAGTGGCTTGGTTAGCACACCCTTCGGCAAGGCATCCCCAAAAGAAATCTTTGGCATCGTTGCCGTAAGGAGCGTGGAAAGGAGAGCGGTCAGCACCCCGCACAGCCTCGGCAGCATAGTCCAGTAGCAGGTCTTTCATGGCATTTGCCAACTCCACGTCTTCACCCTGATATTCCCTGCCCGGTTGCAGCCAGGCAAACACGCCCAACGCAGTGGTATTGCCCCAAGAAGGAGTCTTATATGCAGTGGGCAGATGCTTCTTCACTTGTTCCCGGTAAACGGGCTTTCCCGTAGCAAGATAGAGCTCGGAAGCCGCCCAGAAGAATTCGTCATCGGCACTACGATCACCGTAAGCTCCCGTAACCACGGCAGGTTGATATTGCTTGTTGAGGAGGTCCTGATGATAGAGCGCTTGCGGATGCGCTTCTGCCCAGGCGTAAGCACGTTCGGCAGCCTGCAAAGCCACTTCCGAAAAGCCAGGATAATCCTCTTCGTAAGGAGCAAACAACACGGAAGCTTGCGCTAAAGCCGCAGCATAGTCCAATGCCGCCGTTACTGATTTCTGAACTACATAACGGGGCTGCTTACACTCCGTAGGCTTGATAAATCCCTCGAACGAAGGGGTAGTCAGCTTGTGGTAGACTCCTCCGTCGGCAGGGTCTTGCATGGTCAGCATCCATTTCAGGTTATAGTACATCTCGTCCAGCAAATCGGGCGTGTGGTTTCCGCTTTCCGGGATGTTCACCCGTTGACGGATAAAATAGTCAGGAAAGCGGGCATAAATCGCCTGCATCAATCCGATGGAATAAGCGGAGTTCACAATGTACTTGTTATAATCTCCGGCATCATACCATCCTCCCGGAGAAGAAATCACCGCTCCCGCCTTACGTTCCGGCCCGGCAGCATTGGGATGTACCAGCACCTTGTCATCTGGATGGCCTGCCGGACGGCTCCACCGACCCGCATAAGTCGCTTCGATGGGCATACCCGTACGTTGGTAATAGAAAGATTTCAAAGCGGCATCGGCCAAAGGGGACAGCACCTTTTCCTTTACTTCGAATGCCACTGAATCGCCGTTAACCAACAGAAGATATCTTCCCGGTACCGTGATGTCACTGAAATCCAATATTGTCCTGCTCCTATCCGACCAAGCGGATGAAGCGGTATATCCGGGTTTGCCGGAAAGTAGCCGATTGCCCGTGGCTGCATCTACTATGGTAAATTCACGTACCTCACCGGCATTCACCACAGCTACTTTTTCCTGCTGGGGATAATACCCTAACTGATTCAAACGTACAGTTTCTGAAGGATGCCCTAAAGTGACCATTCCTCCCAGAACTGTAAACAGACATGTAGTTATATTCATATCACTATTCTTTATATATTAATATTATTCCATTTCAAAATTATTTATCCGACAATAAGGTAATGAAACTGATAGCCGGCAAGTGTACCCGTACCAGTCCATTCTCCACCTTCACTGCAGTTTCCTTCATGCAGTCTTTTGTATTGGTCACATAGACTTTCAGTTCCTTCACTTCTGCAGGGATACCGGAGATGACAGCCTCGCAATCCGCCCCATTATTGACCATATGGACGGCATATTCCCCACGCACCATATTTCCGAAAGCCGCACAGTTTAGTTTTTTCTTGCTGCTACTGACCGGAATGGCCAAGGCATCGGCCGGAGTGGAGGCCAGTTGCTTGATATTCCAGAAACGTTGCGTAGGACGCAAAGGACCTTTGGAACCATAAATGCCGTCTCCCCACAACAACGAATAGTCTGAAGTAAGCTGCCACTGCAAGATGGACAATGGCTGGCAAATGGCACAAATACGCGTATACAGATTGATTTCATAAAGTGCAAACGTCGACTCATTGAATATCTCGGCATAACCATGAGCAGCGGCATCCGTACTACCCTCACCAACCAAGAGTGGTACATTAATCGCTTTGGCAGCATCCGCCCACTTCTTTAACGTAACATCATCACAACCACGCCATGAATGGAAAGATACTGCACCAATATACTTATGAATCTCAGAATTGTTCAAAGCAGGAAGGATAAAATCGAAAGTCGTGGCATCCGAATTGTCGCCAAGCAGCATGCGGGTAGGAAGATTCAACCCTGCCAGATAAGCACCGAACTCCTTAATGAAATCTGCATGTTCTTGCGGAGTGTGGAGGACATCAATACCCAAATCCGATTCATTGAACGAGAACATGGAGAACTCAATACCATAATGCTGTTTGGCATACAACAGATAATCTGCCATGGATTTATAAATCTTCTCCTTTTTCCGGTTATCCAGACGATAAGCAATGACACCGCCTTGACGAGCATAACTTGCAGGACCTCCGTCAATGGCCCATGCAGGCGGAAACCAGCAGCTTAGTATTACCGGCATTCCCATCGCCTTCAAGCGCTTTGCCATGAGGAGACTTTCCTCCACCCGCTTGTTCAGTCCCCCATTCTGTGCCACGGCAATAGGATCGGATTCTTCTTCGGGTTGCCACAATCTCCACGGAAATTCCACACGGCCATAAGCTACGCGCAAGTTTTCCAGACAGTAATCTATCACTTTAGGGTCGGCAGCAGGATTCTGCAGGCGGAAATTCCCTCCAAAGCCTGCAAACAAACTTCCCGGATTCTGCATATCCAATGTAATTTCCGCGTCACTGTGATCTATCACTCCGGAAGCATGCAGTTCCATAGACAATGCTGTTCTCCCAGCCTTTTTCAGAATCGGCATTAGCGAGATATACACAACAGTACCGGTAGACTCTTTTTCAACCGTGGCCTTTACAGACTTATTGAACTTGAATTCCAACTTCCTATTGGCCGAAGTAACGGTCAGCTTCCTGCCACTTACCCTTACTTTGGCATCAATGTAGTTTTCCGGACTTAAAGCAATACAGTAATAGGCTGCCTGGTTCAAAGTAGTGTCCGACAGCGCATCAATAGAAATCTCCACCAAGCCTTTTCCCTTATCGGTCACTTTCTGATGGAACTTTACACCTCGCAGAGTAGCCGTCACTTCCTGCATATTCCCCTCACGATGGAAAACGGGACGGACCTGCTTCTCCTTTCCGGTAATCTCCATATCTCCTTTCAAGGTTCCGACACGCAGGGATGACTCAAAGTCTATCAATTCACCGTCTACGCGGACACCCGTGATATTGCTCCATGCCATCACTTCCGTCTGGGCAGAAAGCGGCAGAGATAATATACCACACAGCAATACAACTATTCCAAACTGGAAAATTCGTAAATTCTTCATAATATCAAATCTATAAAAGGTTGTCATTTCAGTCTGGTATCAATCTCAAACCCCATACGGCTGTTATGATAAGGACAATTCCACATACTTGCTTTAGGCTCCTTGTAGCGGGGAGTTCCATCTTCCAGCACCGTTCTGAACCATTCACCATACTCCTTGTCTATCATCCGTGATTTGATGAAGTTCCAGGTGCGGACGGCACTGTCCAGATAAGATTGTTCACCAGTCAGTTGCCAGGCATTGATACAGCCGACCACAGTTTCCGCTTGGCACCACCAGGAAGCGTCCTTCCTGATTTTGTCCTTATGTCGTTCATACATCATAGCTCCCATCGGGTTGATGCCCTCCTTCAAGGAAGCATCTGCAAGTTCCAATGCTACCTTCCTGCACCTCCCGATAACCTCCGGGTCACCCAGAGCCTCTGCAGCTTCCGTCAGCAGCCAAGAAGTTTCGATATCATGCCCGTAAGAGTCGATGTCATCCAGATTATTCCAATTTAAATCACAGTATGATATCAAGTGATGTGTTTGTGGGTTGTACAGCCTGGTTGTTATTAAGTCTATTACTTTTGCAAGGCGCTTGCAAAGGCTGTTATCCTTCCATACTTTATATAAAGCCGTGTATGCCTCTAATACATGGATATGTGTATTCATTGTTTTGGCAGCAATGCCATCTCCATCATACCCCAGCTTTTGGGGAGTTCCCCATTCGCGGGTAAAGGATTCTATATAGCCATCATTTACGGGATCTTTGACTTTGCTCTCCATTATCCGATAAAGCTCTATGGCTTTTTGCAGGCTTTCATTGTTGCCCGTTGCCCTGAAATGTTCGGACAACCCATAGATAGCATAAGAGCAGCCGTAAGTCTGCTTGTTCGTATCCAATGGGGTACCGTCCGCTTTTATCAGCCAATATACGCCTCCATACTGCGAATCAATGAAGTGATCTATGAAATACCGTTGCGCCCTGTCAGCCAATTTACGGTAGGCAGTATCGCCATACATCCGGTAGGCGGTTGAAAAAGTCCAAAGGATGCGGGCATTCAGTACACCACCTTTGGGAGCATCCGCTATCGGGGCACCGTCACGTCCCAATGAACCATAAAAGCCTCCGGAAGAATCTACGCTGTATCTTTCCCAAAAAGAGAGGATATTCTCTTTCAAGTCCGAGGTTATTTCATCTTTTAAAACCTTGTCTACGTGTGACTGTGCTTGCAGGAAAGGTGTAACCAGCAACCATACTGTAATCAGCAAAAAAACGGAAAACATACGTTTCATAATATAGCGATTTAAGGAGTTAGCCATAGTTACATTGCAAATGTACAAAAAAACAAATGGACACTACTCATTGCCATCCTTTTTCAAGGGATACAATTGGTTCCGATAAAGGCTATTTTTGGGTACTGAGTCCTTGTTTTACCAGACATCAGCTTCTATTGGCTCAAACGTGGGTATCCGGCAGCTCAAGCGCCATTGTCTGACAAATATAACAATGAATATCATAAAAATAGAGGAAAAAGACACATTTCATAACGTTATTGGCTACAAACAAAAGCCATCCGTTTCCTTTTTAGTCCGTATATTAGTAGAAAATTTTGTAACTCAAAAATAGATACTATGAGAAAGAAACATTTCCTATTTGCATCAGTCTTGGCACTGCTTTGCGGCAGCAGTGCGCTGCATGCGCAAGACTTCAAGCTGACATCCTCCGGTTATTTCAAGAATCAGGGAGTCGACATCATGGCTTTTGATGATATCTATCCCGAAGGACACCAAGGAGGGGTATGTATCATCATGAACGGACACCGTGTGGCGACGAATGGAGATATCCGTCTGGAAGCCACACCCGGACAATGGCAGCCCGTACCGAAACAGCTCGACCGGAAGCTCGGTGACAACAGCATCACCGCCACGCTGTGCTATCCCGACTCCTCACGCCATCTCACCGGATTCAACCCGATGATTTACCCGGACCTCCACCTTATATATACGATAAACGTGGAAAGCAAAGGTAAAAACATAGAGGTGACCGTAGACCTTGACCGCCCCATTCCCCAGGAATTCATCGGAAAAGTGGGCTTCAACCTTGAATTCTTCCCGGGTTCCCTCTTCGGCAAGCCCTGGATTATGGACGGTCAGAGCGGCATCTTCCCGCAACAACCCAACTCTCCCCTAATGACAACCCAACCCAACTATCTGCATACGGGAAATTATCATGACGGCAAGCAATCGCTGGCAGACATGGACAAACTGATAGGAAAAGGTTACAGCCCGATTGTGGCCGATGACATCATCAGCGAACCTTATGCCAAAGGCCGTAAGTTTACCTCCCGCCCCGACGACCCTTACAACAAAGTAACCATCGAATCATTGAGTGGTGACCTACAACTGTTTGACGGGCGTATGAACCACAACAACGGCTGGTTCGTACTGCGCAGCAACATAAAACCGGGTGTCACCAAAGGTGCCGTCAAATGGATTATCACTCCGAACGTAGTGGCCGACTGGATGTATCAGCCGGTTATCCAGACTTCACAGATAGGTTATCATCCCACTCAGGACAAGGAAGCCGTCATCGAAATGGATATACGTGACAACAGAAAGGAAACGGCACAAATCATCCGCATTGATGCCGACGGCGAAAAGGTTGTCAAGAACGTCACTCCTGCCAACTGGGGTAAATTCTTGAGGTATAACTATCTGAAAGTAAACTTCACAGATGTAAAGGAACCGGGGCTTTATAAGATTAAATACAATACCTCCGTGTCTCCCATCTTCCGCATCGACAATGACGTATATGCCCGTGGCGTATGGCAACCCGTACTGGAATACTTCCTTCCCGTACAGATGTGCCACATGCGCGTCAACGAGAAATACCGCGTATGGCACGACTGCTGCCACATGGACGATGCCCAGATGGCACCGGCACACAATCATATCGACGGCTACGACCAGAAAGAGGGCCTGTCCAAGTTCAAACCGGGTGAAGTGGTTCCCGGAGTG
Source organism: Bacteroides sp. AF20-13LB (assembly GCF_003603065.1). NCBI lineage: Bacteria > Pseudomonadati > Bacteroidota > Bacteroidia > Bacteroidales > Bacteroidaceae > Bacteroides > Bacteroides sp. AF20-13LB. Next base: position 125,616 of record NZ_QTMH01000012.1, on the reverse strand, counting down.
AACATAGGCGGCTGGCACGATGCCGGAGACTTTGACCTCCGCATCGAATCCCAAGCCGGAGAATCCTATATCCTGGCACTGGCCTACGAAGCTTTCCACCCGAATCTCGACGTGACTTCCATCGACCAGATAAACCGTGTGACGGAAATCCACCAGCCCGACGGTAAGAATGACTTGCTGCAACAAGTAGAGAACGGCGCCCTTACGGTAGTCAACGGCTACCTGGCACTGGGACGTCTCTACCGGGGAATCATCTGCAACGACCTGCGCCAGTACGTACTTCTGGGTGATGCCGCCGCCATGACCGACGGGAAAATCGGTAATGAAGATGACCGCTGGATATTTACGGAGGATAACCCCGGACGGGAACTGTCGACAGCTGCCCAGCTGGCTGCCGTATCACGTGTATTGAAAGGTTTCAATGATACATTGAGTGTGCATTGCCTCGACATTGCTCGCAAAGTATATGCTTCTACCGGAAGCGGCAACAACAGAGCCTTGTTCCCCAAAGTGCAGGCAGCCGTAGAGCTGTACCTCACCACCGGCGAACAACCCTATATGGACTTCATTCTGGACAACCAGGAGCTCATCATCAAGCAGATAGGCCGCATCGGCTGGTACACGGCACGTGTGGAAAAACTGTTCGCACAGATGAAGAACAAGAAAGCCAAAGCCTTTTCAGCAGCTTTCCGCAAAGCTTTGACCGGATATGAACAAGAACTGAACAAACAAGTGCAGGAGACTCCCTATGGCGTTCCCTACCGTCCGAACATCTGGGGTGCAGGCTGGGATATACAGCGTTTCGGCTTCCAGCACTACTTCCTGACAACCGCCTATCCGGAAATATTCCCGAAAGCACCGGTATTCAATGCCCTCAACTTCATCCTCGGATGCCACCCGGGCTCCAACCAGGCTTCCTTCGCCTCGGGTGTCGGCGCACAATCGGCCACTGTGGGCTACGGACTGAACCGCGCAGACTGGTCGTACATTCCCGGTGGGGTCATTTCCGGCACGGCGCTTATCCGTCCCGACTTCCCGGAACTCCTCACGTTCCCGTTCCTCTGGCAGCAAACTGAGTATGTGCTGGGAGGAGGTTCATCCCACTATATGTTCCTGGTACTTGCAGCAGAACAGTTGCTGAAACAATAAGAAAGACAGAGGGGGGAACAAAACCCTCTGGATGTTTTCTTTTAGGCGCGGATTACACGGATTTCACGGATTTAGTTTACTGCATCCGTGGATTCCGCGTAACCCGCGCCCAATATTATAGTATAATGAAAGTGTTTATATACTTTTCACTCTTTCACCAATTATCCGTACGGAACGGAATGGTAGGCAGTTCATTCCCACCGATCATCGTACCAATCTGGAAATCATGGAAACAATAGCGCACGCTGACGGGATGGGATACCTTTTCTGAAGAGATTACCACTTCATTCGTCTGCCAGTGCAGCCATACTTTGTCGGCAGGATGGAACACACGGTCCTCACCCGCCACTTCGAAACCGCGAAGGTCATAGTTGCGACAGATACCCATTTCCAAATGGTCGAAGGAAACCCATGCTTCACTGCCTTTAGCAGTCCATGACTTATATTGTGGGCCGAAACAGTGTATCTGCTTCAATCCATAGGTAAGGTTCAATGCCAGATAGCTCAAGCGTTGACCTACCTTTGTCTTGTTGCGGGGATGGATATTGTATATCTCATAAGGCTCTACAAGGTCGTTTGTAGAAATCATGGCACTGTTCGGAATCAGGCTTTGGGCACGGAATTGCGCTTCACGTAGGTAAGCAGCTTTCTCTTGCTGGGTACCTCCATAGGCGTACGGCGCTATTTCGGCAAAGTAGAAAGGCAATTCGCCCAGTCCCCATTCTTTGCGCCACAGCTGCACCATATCGGCCAGACGCTCGGCGTATGTTTCATGACGGCCTACGTTAGACTCGCCCTGATACCAGATGAATCCCTTTATGGTATAGTTCTGAAGCGGCTTCAGCATGGCATTGTACATCAGCATGGGGCGGTGCATGGGGTGCAGGCGTTCGATGGAATCGGGGTTGAGAGATATGTCTGGATAGTTTTCCAGCAGTTCACGGCTTATCCAACCTTCTACAGTGGCTCCACCGTAGGCACTGCTGATGATACCCACGGGAATACGGAGGGCACGGCTCAGTGAAGTTGCGAAATAGTAAGCTGTTGCACTGAAATCGGGTGCGGTCTCGATGGAGGAGAGGTTCCAACTACCTTCGCAGTCTGTTTGCGGTTCATACGTCTGATGCTTGGGAACGGTGAACATGCGCACACCCTTATTTTCGGCAGAAGCTATGATATCATCCACCCCATTCATGATGCAACAGCCGGCAAAGCCTTTCAGGGGCATTTCCATATTACTCTGGCCGGAGGCAAGCCATACTTCACCGATTAGGATATTCTTCAACGTAGTTTTTTCTCCGTCATCAAAGGTTATCTCATAAGGCGTGTATCCTGCTGCCGGAGTTTTCACGGCAAGCAGCCAACGTCCGTCCTTATCGGCACGGCAAGTGGAGGTTTGTCCGTTCCACGAGGGGGTTACACGTACTTCCGCTTTCGGCGTTGCCGTTCCCCACAGTTTTACTTCCGTCTGCTGCTGAAGAACCATATTGTCACTTACCAGTGCAGGCAGTTTTACCTTGGCGCCCAATGAAGCGGCGCAGCATAATAGAATCAATGCAAGAGTTTTACTTTTCATGGCATATTTGTGTTTACTACTTATTCAGAATTCAATAACGTGAGCAAAAATAGGGCTTTTTTGCTCACGTTCACCTTTTTCAAGTCAAAAGTTTACATCGCATTGTTCCGCAACAATCGTAGGAATCAAGTCATCTTTAAGCCTACAATAGAAGCTATCAACGTAGCAATAAAGAACAGACGGATGAAGGAAACCGGCTCATCAAAGAATACAATCCCCAATATTACCGTACTTACCGCACCTATCCCCGTCCACACGGGATAGGCCGTCCCGATAGGTAACGTATGCACCGCCTTGGCAAGCAGCAACATACTGATGGCCAGACAGACAAGAAAACCTGCACCCCACAGATAATATTCCGTACCCGTAACGCCTTTCATCTTTCCCAGACAAAAGGCAAAGCCTGACTCAAACAGTCCGGCTACAACCAAAATAATCCAGTTCATACTCAATTCTTCTGTTTCATTATACATTTAAAGAGGGAGCAAAGATAACCTTTCCCGTACTCCTGCCACTTTACATTTGATAAGAAGCACCGGATAAGGTCGAAAATCGTATCTTTGTCACACTAAGAACCAATACTTGCCTGATAATGAACAAATACGATATTATCCATACCATATATCCAATGCCAAAGGCATCTGTCGACAAGCTGGTGGAGAACATCACGGAAGTGGCTTACCTCAAAGGTTCCCTCATACTGGAAGCCGAAAAGACGGAGAGAAACATTTTCTTCGTCGGGAAAGGTATTGTCCGCGCCTACGTGGAAGCAAAAGGCAAAGAAATCACCTTCTGGATTGGTGCCGAGGGAGCCACAGTCGTTTCACTGAAAAGCTACATCGGCAACGCACCCGGTTATGAAACCGTGGAATGCATGGAGGACGTCATTCTTTACGTCTTGAAACAGAGTGTCCTGGCAAGATTGTTCCAAGAAGACATCCACATCGCCAATTGGGGACGCAAGTTTGCAGAGACAGAATTCCTACAGACTGAAGAGAAATTCATCCCCTTGCTGTTTACTTCCGCAGCCGAACGGTACGAAGTACTGCTGAAGAATAACCCGGAACTGCTGCAAAGAATCCCGCTGGAATGCCTTGCTACGTATCTGGGGATTACTCCGGTGAGTTTGAGCAGAATTAGGGCGGGGATTGGAAAACGATAAAACCATATCGTGAAGTGCCAATAAAAAGGCCCAATTTTCCCCCATTCTCAATTCTCCAACATCTACTATTATAACAAATTAATAGCAGACAACTCTTTAGTCAAAGATTGAATACCTCTTTGAAATTACAAACCTTTTATTATTTTAAATACAGAACTCCATGAGTCATTATTTTTATATTCAATGATATTACTTGCAGGAACACTTAATACAGCCGCTTCACTGATACCTAAGAAACTCATATTTCCTACCGTAGGAGGTATTGTAGTTCCTAATCTGAGTACGTTAAGTTCATCATTTCCATAAAAAGCAGCATCCCCTATTATTTGTAATTGTGTACAGTTTTCGGCATCAAATACTGTCATTTTTTTGCAATACGAAAAAGCACCATTATATTCATCGATACCACCTTCAATAAAAGAAAGTTTTGAGCCTTTTTCAAATGAAACGGATTTTAAAGCTGCACATCCTTTAAATGCTGTGGCACCTATTGACTCAACATTTGCAGGAATACGGATGGAGGTCAATGCTGTACAATCAGAAAATACCCCTAAATAAGCTTTATCATTATATTTGCCTTCTATTGATTTCAAAAGAGAATTATTTTCAAAAATTACGGTTTTCAAAGAAGTACATCCTTTGAACGCTGCTATATCAATTTTTGTCACTGATGACGGAATAATGATTTCTTTTAAAGCAGTACAATCTGCAAAGGCACCGTAATACCATTCATAAGACGTAGGAACATTATAGTACCCTCCACAACCCCCACCAATATGCTCCAAAACAGAACCAGACATAAATATCACACTTTCCAAAGCAATACAACCTTTAAATGCAGCAGGGCCTATTTTGCTTACTTTTGAAGGGATAGAAATACTAGATAATGCAGAGCAATTAATAAAAGCTCCATAAGCCTCTTCTGAAAATGGCCAAAAATCACCAGCAATTTCTTCAAGTTTTGAATCTAATTCAAAAATAACAGATTGTAAAGCAGAACAATTTGCAAATGTTGAAAAGCCTATCTTCTTAACATTCTTAGGAATTAAAATTGTAGTCAATGAAGTACAATCTGCAAATGCACCACGATAACATCCGCCACTACCTCGATAATCATAGGCGCCTTCTAACTCTTCCAGGTTCGAATATTCATCAAATGTTACTTTTGTCAATGATTCACATCCATGAAAAGCACCTCCTTTGATAATTTTCACACTTGCAGGAATATTTATTTCTTTCAACTTACTACAATCTTGAAAAACACCAGTAGGCATGCCTGAAGCACCATACCACCCTCCTTCTATTATTTCAACTTTAGAATCAGACTCAAATCTAACAGTTTCCATGTTTCTGCAGTAACCAAAAGCGCTATTACCAATAAATTCCACACTTGCAGGTATTACAATACTTTCTATTTTACTATCATGAAAGGCATTTTCACTTATTTCAACCAAAGATATCGGCAATAACAGTTTAGTCACATTCTTAGGTCCTTGTTTCATTTTTTGCATATCAACCTCCTGCATATCTAGTTCATTTAATAGAGGTAGATTTGAATTGATAAAATCAATATCATCACTATTCATCATCCCTGAGATTTTCAGCTTAGTAATAGCAGTCAATTCATAGTCAGACAGCAACCTTGATAAAGTTCCTGCAATCTTTTCATTTATCACTATTAATTCTTGCCCTTTCTGCTTAACAATAACCTGCTCCTGCAAATTTCCATTCTTTTCTTTAAAAATGAAAACAGCTTCACGCATAGCATTTGTTTTATTTGGAGCAATTGAATAATATAGGGTATGACTTGATAGAGAACGAGTTCTGTTAGAGATTATCCAATCCACATTGGGTTCCTTAACTTCAAAATCAAAGTTACTTTTAACTTCAATCGATATTGTTTCTCCTTCTGCTGATACCAAATATTCACTCTTAGTCAACAATAAAATGCCTCCTCCAGTCTGATATACCTTCAAAACCTCTTCCAATTCACCGCTTTGGAAGATTATTTCACCTTCACGTTTATCATACTCCTCACTCTTATCAATACCAAACACACATCTGTCCGGACTAATTGTACGCTTATGAATCCAACTTTGGTATTGCTCAGGAATAATAACTTCATAGGAAACATTTGCTTTTACCTCTACCTGAATTTCTCCTCCATTCTTATCTACCTCAAATTTTGCAGTAGTCAAAGTGATGGCATCTTTCTGCTTCTGCGTTACTACAATACTCCTCGTCAAGTCACCGGCTGTCAAGTTCAGTACCACATTACGGTCATCAACTCCTTCATTTCTTGCCACTCTAACCGATACTTGGTTTTCTCCAGCTTTGCCTTTATTGGGGAACACCGTACACCAGCTGACATCACCGCCTGACTGTGAAACATTTATCGACCAATCTTTATTGGTTGTAAAAGAAAGAATCGCTTCGCCACTATCCGAAGTGAAATCCAAGCTTTTAGTAAAGTAAATCTCACTATCAGGGTTAGGGATAATCTCTGCCGGAGCATCATCATCCGAACAACTGCTCAAAGCGGTCAACAGGCACAAGACTGCCATTGAGTACAACAAACGCACATAGATGGAACTTTTAGAATTCACTTTAAATAGAATCATAACCAGATAGTATTAGTCCTCGCGTTCCTCCGAGAATATAAAAAAAGACAGCGTGGAACTGCGTGCTATTCATCGTCTTTGAAGGTCCTAGGAAAACCCGATACACAAATGAACAGACAGCAGACCCACGCCGAAACCAGCGTAGGAATCGTCTGTGCCATTCTTGTGTATCTTGAAAATTTCCTAGGTTCTCAAAGACAAGAATGAAGCACAACGCTTCTTACAATATCATTTCACAAAACATTGAAGCTAAGGACACTTCCTTGCTTCGATGGCAAATTTAACGATAAAGAATGAAAACAAGAAAAAGATTGGAAAGTATTTTTAAGGCTGATACCTACAGAAGATAAATATGATTTTGTCATTCTGACACTTTGTATTTTCTATCGCACGAGAATCCCGTATTTCCGACCGATTATCCACACAGAAAGAAATACGAGAGCGAAAATCCATAAGTGTCAAGTTATAAGCATTATACCAAAACGAACGTCCTTCCAATAAATCGAAATCACACCTCCGAAAGCCCTGATACACCGAAAATGCAAAAGCAAAAGAACGTTTTACTAAAACAGAGTAACCGTTTTACTAAAACGCAATACCCCTTTTAGTAAAAAGCAATCACCCTTTTAGCTTAAAGGTGTAGCCAATTTCTGCATAAAAGCCCTACAAAAGCGGAAGAATATGCAAGAAGAACGCATCTTTATGACCCCAATATCCACAATATATCCTAAATTCGTCCTTCTGCCCAACCATGTGCGGCAGAGAAATCTACAGAAACATTACTTTTTGTCAAAAATATAAGGATATTACTGCCTTTCAGTACCTTTTACAACAACCCATGCAGTTCCCACGCCCGCACATGCCGTATTCCTTCATTGGATGGCAGACAGAAATCATCAAGCGAAACAACCAGTTTCTCATAATTATCTTGTATCGACTCCAACGAAGCATACTCACGACGCATCGTCTGCTCGTCAACCAACATATAAGTGGATTGCAGATAAACCGTGCGGTCGCCTTTCCGTGCCACGAAATCCACTTCCTTCTCTTTGGCACATCCGGTATAGACATCATAGCCTGCCCTGAGTAACTCCAGATAGACAAGATTCTCCAGTTTATAACCCACACCATAGGCTGTTCCGGGATAGAGGAAATTCTTAAAGGCAAGGTCGTTGATGTAATATTTCGCCGTACCGGACAGTATTTCCTTTCCGCGCAAGTCAAAGCGTTCACAACGATACGCCAAGAACGAGTCTTCGATATAGCCTATGTAGGCAGCCACGGCATCATAGCTCGTCTTCCGGCCCTGGCTCTTGAAATAGTTCACGATGTTGCCGATGGACACTAAATTAGAGGCATTGCCTACAAGAAACGCAAAAAGGTCCTCAAGCAGTCGGGGGTCACGTATGCTGTAGCGTTGGATGATGTCCTTCAGCAAGATGGTGTCCTTCAAGGCAGACAAGTAATTGCGCTGCACCTCCTGCTTTTCGGGCAAGACAAAAAGTTCCGGGATTCCGCCCGTATTCATATAGCCCATATAGCTCTCACGGTTCTGTTCCAGATGCCTTATCTCTGTATACTCCTGATAGCTGAAGGGATATACCGGAAATTGGACGTATCGCCCCGAAAGCAGCGTGGCAAGCTCACCGGACAGCATCCGTGAGTTGGAGCCGCTGATAAAGAGCTCGTACTCCTCGGTATAGTCCTGCGAATAAGAATTGACCGACTTTTCCCATTCTTCGATGAGCTGCACTTCGTCGATGAAAATATATATCCTCCCCTGAGGGTACAGTTCGCTTTTATAAAGCGTCACCAACTCTTCCAAATCCTTGTGAGTCTTCAAAAAAGCAAAGTCGCTCAGTTCCCGGTTGATGAACAAAGTGTTCTGCGGAGGGACACCGTTTCTTATCAGTTCCCTTGCTATCTGTCTCAACACATAACTTTTCCCAGCACGCCGCTGGCCGATGAGCACCTTTACAAGACGATTGCCTACGTAGTCCATGATTCTGCCGGTATAAGCTACCCGCATGAAACCGAAGTCAAAATCTCCTTCTGTCCAGAGATTGTACTTCCTAAGTATATCCATTCTTTCGTCCATAACCTAAACTTTAGTTGCAAAGATAACAATTTTCGGTTATAAACGAATATTTCTATCAACTCTTTCGTTCATAACCTAAAAAATTTGCGAAAAAGGCTAGATTTTCGGTTATAAACGAAAGATTCATTTAGACAAGCAAGGAGGATACTTCCTTTCCGCATCCCCCTTTATCGGCCGGATATTCCCTCTATAGAATCATCATTGTTGCATCTATATATCCACCGCGTTGCATCTATACTTCCACCGTGCTGCATCTATAGATGCAGCAAATCCCTTAACCTATCCTAATAATGCTGCTTATTGTCACCTATTTAGAAGCGAAATCATTATATTTGCGCCCATATATGCCAATACGTTGACTAAGCGATGGCAAAACAGCTTGTAAAAAACAAAACTGAATAATAACGAATTTCATCCGAATGAAACAGTACAAAACCGTAAACAACCTTGTAGGCTGGATTACCTTCCTCATTGCAGCGACGGTCTACTGCATGACCATCGAACCTACTGCAAGCTTTTGGGACTGCCCGGAGTTCATCACCACCGGCTATAAGCTGGAAGTAGGACACCCGCCCGGCGCACCGTTCTTCATGCTGGTAGCCAACCTATTCTCACAATTTGCTTCCGATGCCTCCACCGTTGCCAAGATGGTGAACTACATGAGCGCGCTGATGAGCGGCGCATGTATCCTGTTCCTTTTCTGGAGCATCACGCACCTGGTACGCAAACTTGTGGTGACAGACGAAAACAATATCACACGCGGACAGATGGTCACCATCATGGGTAGCGGTCTGGTGGGCGCACTTGCCTACACGTTCAGCGATACCTTCTGGTTCAGCGCTGTGGAAGGCGAGGTGTATGCCTTCTCCTCACTGTTCACTGCCGTCGTATTCTGGCTCATACTGAAATGGGAAGACGTCGCCAACGAGCCTCACAGTGACCGCTGGCTGATTCTCATCGCCTACCTGACCGGTCTGAGTATCGGCGTGCACTTGCTGAACCTGCTCTGCCTGCCCGCCATCGTACTGGTGTATTACTACAAGAAGGTGCCCAATGCCAATGCCCGAGGCTCCCTGCTGGCACTGCTCGCTTCGGGCATACTGGTTGCAGCCGTGCTCTACGGCATCGTGCCGGGTATCGTGAAAGTGGGCGGCTGGTTCGAACTGCTCTTCGTCAACACGCTGGGCATGTCCTTCAACACGGGTGTCATCGTATATATCATCCTGCTGGCAACCTGCCTCATCTGGGGTATCTACGAAAGCTACACCGAACGCAACAAGGCACGTATGGCACTCTCCTTCATACTCACCATCGCCATGCTGGGTATCCCGTTCTACGGACACGGTACCAGCTCGGTAGTTATCGGTGTCATTGTCATTGCCGCATTGTGGCTCTACCTCCGTCCGAAGACGCAGGCAGCCGTCAAAGAGAAATTCCGCGTATCGGCACGCACGCTGAACACCTCGCTGCTCTGCACCATGATGATTGTCATCGGATATTCCTCGTATGCACTTATCGTCATCCGCTCCACCGCCAACACGCCGATGGACCAGAACTCTCCGGAGGACATCTTCACACTGGGCGAATACCTGGGACGCGAGCAGTATGGCACACGCCCGTTGTTCTATGGCCCTGCCTTCTCCTCGCAAGTGGCGCTGGACGTGAAAGACGGTTACTGCGAACCGCGCATCAAGTACAACGGCACGAAGTTCATCCGCAAGGAGAAAGCTACACCCAATGAAAAGGATTCGTACATCGAAATCCCCGGACGCATTGAGTACGAATATGCCCAGAACATGCTGTTCCCGCGTATGTACAGCAGTGCCCATACACAACAATACCATGCCTGGCAGGACATCAAGGGTTACGATGTGCCCTATGACAAATGCGGCAACATGATTATGGTAAACATGCCCACACAGTGGGAAAACATCAAGTTCTTCTTCTCCTACCAGCTCAACTGGATGTACTGGCGCTACTTCATGTGGAACTTCGCCGGACGCCAGAACGACATACAAGGCAGCGGAGAAATTGAACACGGCAACTGGATTACCGGTATCCCGTTCATCGACAACTGGCTGGTGGGCGACCAGAGCCTCTTGCCTCAGGAACTGAAAGACAACAAGGGACACAACGTATTCTACTGCCTGCCCCTGCTGCTGGGTATCATCGGCCTGCTATGGCAAGCCTACCGTGGGCAGAAAGGCATCCAGCAATTCTGGGTGGTCTTCTTCCTCTTCTTCATGACCGGTATTGCCATCGTGCTCTACCTGAACCAGACTCCGAGCCAACCGCGCGAACGTGACTATGCCTACGCCGGTTCGTTCTACGCCTTCGCCATCTGGATTGGTATGGGTGTGGCAGGACTCGTCCGTCTGCTTCAAGACTATGCCAAGATGAAGGAACTGCCTGCTGCCGCCATCGTTTCCGTAGCCTGCCTCTTTGTCCCCGTGCAGATGGCAAGCCAGACTTGGGATGACCACGACCGCAGCGACCGCTACATGGCACGCGACTTCGGCCAGAACTACCTGATGTCCCTACAAGAAAGCGGCAACCCGATTATCTATACCAACGGTGACAACGATACCTTCCCCCTCTGGTACAACCAGGAGACCGAAGGTTTCCGTACCGACGCCCGCACCTGCAACCTCTCGTACCTGCAGACCGATTGGTACATCGACCAGATGAAGCGCCCCGCCTACGACAGTCCTTCTCTCCCCATCACCTGGGACCGAATGGAGTACGTAGAAGGCACCAACGAATACGTCCCCATCCAGCCTGAGTACAAGAAAAGCATCGACCAGCTCTATGCCGAAGCCGAGAAGCAGGCACTGGACGGTAATCCCGAAGCACTGGTCAATGTAAAGAAAGAATTCGGTGACAACCCGTATGAGCTAAAGAATATCCTCAAGAACTGGGTGCGCAACAAGAATCAGGACTTGAAGGTGATTCCTACCGACAGCATCGTCATCAAGGTAGACAAGGAAGCCGTGCGCCGCAGCGGCATGATGATACCGGGCGACTCAATCCCCGACTACATGCACATTTCGCTGAAAGGCAAACGCGCCCTCTACAAGAGCGAGTTGATGATGCTCGAAATGCTGAGCGAGGCCAACTGGGAACGCCCCATCTATATCGCTGTCAGCGTAGGCAGGGAGAACCAGCTGAATATGGAAAACCACTTCGTTCAGGAAGGTCTTGCCTATCGTTTCACTCCGTTCGACACCAGTAAGACGGGCGTGACAATAGACTCCGAAAAGATGTACGACAACCTGATGAACAAGTTCAAGTTCGGTGGCATCGACAAGCCAGGCATCTATATCGACGAGAACGCCATGCGCATGTGTCACTCTCACCGTCGCATCTTCTCCCAACTCGTGCAGCAGCTGATGCGTGAGGGCAAGAAAGACAAGGCAAAAGCCGCCCTGGACTATGCCGAAAAGATGATTCCCGCCTACAACGTGCCTTACGACTGGCAGAACGGTGCCGTACAGATGGCAGAAGCCTACTACCAACTGGGCGAAACCGCCAAGGCGGACGAGATGATGAAAGCCCTTGCTGACAAGGCTGTAGAGTACCTGACCTGGTATCTGAGCCTGGATGACAACCGCTTCATGATTTCTACCCGTGAATTTGAATACCACTGGGCTGTACTCGATGCCGAGGTGAAGGCCATGAAGAAGTACAACTCCAAGCTCGCCGAAATCTACGAGCCGAAGGTGGAAGAACTGTATAATATGTATGTGGACAGAATGAAGGAGTGAGAATAAGGATTAGGGATTAAGGATTAAAGGATTAGGGATTAGCCTGTGCAGTTCATCACTAATCATTAATAACTAATCCTTAACCCCTAATCCTTAATCATTAACCCCTAATCCTTAATCCCTAATCCCTTAATCCTTAATCACGTGTTTATAGAACAACCTCCTGAGTTTTTTCGCAAACTATATCCCGGTGCAGTCTGGAGGATGGACCCCAATGAAAAAGCCGTTTATCTGACTTTCGACGATGGCCCTATCCCCGAAGTAACTCCCTGGGTGCTCGACCTGCTGGATAAGCACAACATCAAAGCCACCTTCTTCATGGTAGGTGACAACATACGGAAGCATCCGGACGAATTCCGGATGGTCGTTGAGCGTGGGCACCGCATCGGTAACCACACCTTCAACCATATCCGTGGATTTGAATACACGGCCAAGAATTATCTGGGAAATACCGAACAGGCGAAGATTTTCATGGAAATGGGTGGGGACATCAATTGCAATGTGGAGAAGGTTCTCTACCCTCTCTTGTTCCGCCCTCCCCACGGCCATATGTTCGCCAACCAGTATCTCACGCTGAAACGAACCTACAAGATTGTGATGTGGGACCTCGTGACCCGCGACTACAGCAAGAAGCTGCGCGGTCCGCAAGTGCTTGCCAACGTGATGCGCTACGCCCGCAACGGCTCCATCATCACCTTCCACGATTCCCTGAAATCCTGGTGCAACGGAAACCTGCAGTACGCATTGCCGCGCGCCATTGACTTCCTGAAGGAAGAGGGATATGAATTCAAAGTATTATAAACTTGAAACAGCAGAAAGTTACCAACATCTGCTGTCACAATAAATTCTACATAAAATAAGAAGGGGTTGTCTCGGCAAAAGGCAACCCCTTACATTTTATAGGCTCATGTCCTGTTCCACAAGAATAAACAGATGTTTTATAATTACCAAGTAAATGTACATCTGTATTCATCCCACTGGTCTTTTACAACCAGTTCCGTAGGATAACTGTCGGAATTCAATGTCCATGTAAAATACATATCGGACACAGAGTCCTCGCCATTGTATGTATAATGCCCTACAAGCGGCAGATGTTTCGTAGCCTTACCAAGCATGCCTCCATAATAGGCATATATCATCTCGTCCATATCCACATCCAGTATTTCATCAAACAACATCAGGCAGCCCTTATTCTCGATAGGAGCTGTTATATTATCCGTCGTATAGTCTATGGCAGCACTATACTCCCACTCGTCATTGCTGTCGATAATTCCGTCACCATTGAGATCCCCACTAGCTACATAACGTGTGGAAGTCTTCACCACATCTCCATCCTTATAGGTGATGTTCGTTATTTCACCATCGCTTTCAGAGCGTTTCATTACAACCAGATGGCCTTCAGTGTCGTATTCCATCTCCCAAGTAAACTCATCGGCATCGGGAGTACCAGCGTGGTCTATTGAGTTGCAAAATTCCACATAACCATCGCTGTTGAGCTGCAAGTTCAGTTCTGTAACATCGCCCTCTTCATCCGTCACGGTGATTCTTGCTCGGTCCTTTGCAACATCTGCCTTTGTAGTAGCGGGAAAGTACTCAAAGACGGCTTTATCCCCATCCTCAGTTGTAATGTTCGTCACCAGCCCTTCTTCATTGTGAGAAATCGCCATGCCCGAAACCGACTTCGGAAGCCCTCCCGTAAACACTTGCGAAGGATTGACCACAGTGGCGGTGTTTTCGCCACCCTCACCATTCTCATTTTCGTCATCGTCACTGCAAGCAGTGAATCCCAAGCACAACGCCACACCCAACATGGAGGCAGCCATCATTTTAAACATTTTCATAAGTTACAAATCTTGTTTTATCCCCATCCCTCTAAGGAAAATCCATAATAACAAAAGTATAAGGAATGCCGTCCGTATCTCACGACAACAAGACTCTGCCATTCAAACCCGGACAGATACTTTTGGCCATTTATCATTCCCAGACAAAGCTTAATATTTTTTGCAAAGTAATAAACTTTTCCTTTCACTCCTTGTCACTGAAAAAGGTGATTTTTCAGCCACATATAGAAAAAATTCAGCATCTCCAATAAAAAGCAAAATGAATAAGACGTATATTTGCAACAACTAAGCACAGATTGAATTCCACTAAAATATACCGATATGAGGGTACGCCATACTAAGCTATTATCACTCCTCTTTTCTTTAACCACTATCCTGCTTCACGCCGGAGAAATACCAACAGACACTCTGTTGGCACACTTCTACAACCGGGCAGCCAATCTCATGGAAGAAGGACACTACGATGAAGCGCAACGTAGCTTCGACAGCGCCTTTGCCACCCGGAACGTAAAGCACTCCTTCATGTATCCCATCTTGCTGAACGAACAAGCCACACTGCTGGTCTATGTGGGAAAGACAGAAGAAGCCTTTGCCATGAAAAAAAATGTGCTCCCCTACCTGCCGCAGATAGATGATTTGGAAAAGCACATCAGCGTATACAACGATTTGGGCCTCCTCTACCGTCAGCACCAAATGAATGACTCTACACTCTACTATTACAATAAAGCACTGGACACTGCCTTGCAATACGGAGACGAAAGCTGGATAGCCCACATCTGCAACAATGTGTCCATCCTATACTTCAATATCAGGCAGCTGGACGAAGCCGAAAAGTATACCGACATGGCCGCCGAACATGCCGCCAGAACCGAAGACCCATTCGTAGCCTTCACCACCTGGCAAATCAGGGCAACCATAAAGGCTGAACTGAACAAGCTGGATGATGCTGAAAAATCCAACCGCAAAGCCTGGAACATTGCCTGCCACGGAGAGGGAAACGAAGACCTATGGAAGATACGCTGCCTGCCCGGCATGCTGAGACTCTTTGAACGAAAAGAACAACCCGATTCCATAGACCACTACTTGAAATTGGGGAACAAACTACTACAACGGGTACCATCCAACTCCATCGCTGCCATAGGATTCATACAATCGAGGGCAGCCACCGAAACAAACCGCAAAAACTATGCCCGCGCCTTGAAGGACTTCCACTGGCTGCGTAACCGGAAAACCGGTACCGAGCCCAAAACATTATTTACACAAATGGCACGATGCTACGATGCCTTGGGAAACCCCAAACTGGCCTACACCTATATGGATAGTGCCCGCATGTGGACTGATACGCTGGCACAGCACAATCTGACGCAACAAATGGCAGAATTCAACGTGAAATATCACACACAAGAAAAGGAATTGGAGATAGCCCACCTGCAACAAGAACAACTGGAACACCAAGCCTTCCTGCTAAAAGCCTCCATTGCTGTAGCCCTTCTGTCCGGTCTTGCTCTCATTACTTTGTTGACGCTCCGCCACAAGAAACGAATAGCCGAAAAGAAGATTGAACTGCTAAAGCAAGAAAACGAACTGAACTCGGCACGCCGTTACATTGAAGGGTTGGAAGAGGAATGCAAATATTTTGCCAAGGAACTGCATGACGGCATAGCCAACGACCTGCTGGGGCTGCAAATGAAGATAGAAACTTCTGCCAGCAAAGGGAATGAGCAGGAACTGGCCTCACTCGTCAGCAAACTGAGAAACAACGTGCGGAATATCTCACACGAACTGATGCCTCCCGAATTCGAGCATCTCAGTCTAGACCAGATACTCGACCGTTATGCTGCCAAACTGACCGAGAACACCGGCATAGAGGTCAGCTATCATCCAACGGAGAACAACGCATCACGCCATCTTCCCAATGAAACCGCTTATGAGCTGTACCGCATCGTACAAGAGCTCACCATGAACATCGTGAAACATGCCTCAGCCAGTCATATAGTCATCAGTCTCCGTGCCGACAATGAAAATAAATATACCCTGCAAATTACAGACAACGGTAAGAATGCAAACAAGCAACAAACAGCAACAAACAACAATGACGGCATAGGATTGCGCACCGTAAACGACCGTATCAGAGCCATCAACGCTACCGCCAATGTATGCTCGTCAACAGAAAACAACGTTTTCACCCTACTGCTTAACATAAACGAATGAAACCAAACAAAGAAACATACAGAATACTGGTAATAGATGACCACCCGATTGTTGCTGAAGGCATCATCGCATTGGCCTCGCAACTCGAAGGAGTGACGTGCAAAGGAGCCACTTGTGCAAAAGACGTGGAACAACTGACCCTCAAAGAGAGATTCGACCTTTGCATCATTGACCTTGAACTACCGGATATGAATGGATTCCAACTCATATCCCACCTTCACAGCCAGATACCCAAATGCGGCATTTTAATCTATACCATGCATGAAGAACCTTGGATCATAGCCAAATTATCCACCCTAAACATCAACGGAGCTGTTTCAAAAAATGCCAGCACCAGCGAATTGAGAGACGCCATCAGTACACTGAAAAACGGAACCAGATACTTCAGCAATGTTTTCAGCGAACTGGACAAGGAAAAACAAAACACCCTACCACATGCACTTCCCGAATTGTCGAGACGTGAAAAAGAAGTGCTCGCCTATCTCTCGCAAGGACTGAGCACTTCTGAAATATCCCAATTACTATTTCTCAGCATCAATACAATACAGACTTACCGGAAGCGCCTGATGGAAAAACTGGAGGCCAAAAACGTTGCAGAACTTGTCTACAAGGGGAAGAGCTTATTCTGAGAACACTTGTCATTCGCCCGGACAGTTACAAGCCTCCAGCTTCTCAAGCTTCTCCGTCTGAAAAGGAAGAAAATCAACTTAGCGGATACTCACCGTCATCGGATTGCGCACCTTCTGTGCAAAATCAGCCATGTATCGGTTCCAGGCTTCAGCAGTCTTGATGTCTGCGCGGTCCCAGGCAAAGCCCCAGTAATACACGTAGTCAGCGCCCGGCTCATAGTCGCTGACAACCAGTACATGACCGTCCGCATTGTTACGCATCTTCTTCTCCTCTATGGGGAAAAGCACGGTTTTGGCTTCCTTCACAACGGCAGGGAAAGCGGCCCCCATAAATATCTTGCCATTATCCGGTCCGGTAGTGGGGTCTACATACGTCATATAACCACCGGCGGCATCAGCCACCACAGCACCGTCCGGTTCGTGCAGCACAATACCGGTAACAATGGGCAAAGATTCCTTTAGATTGCTATACGAAACGGCAGTACGGTTCAGATGAGAACCGGCATCCAGCGTAATCAGACGCGTTTCCACCACCGCAGTATCCCCTTTCACAGCCAACGGATTGAACTCCAGCTTCACGGTGAAGCGCAACGGACCGTTGTCCAGCACCTCCTGCGTCTTGTAGCACCACGGATAGATAATGGTATCATTCACCATCAATGCAGACACTCCGGCTCCCAATGTTGGGCCTACTGCATAGCAGTCCATGCCATAACCGTGGTCTATATGATAGGAGAATGTGCGTACCAGCTCATCGGCTGCCTTCGGGTCTGTCTTGCGCAATTCATTAACCTGCTTCCAGGAGTCTGCATCCAGTTCCTTGGCATACATGTCTTCCAGTACCGGTGCAGCAGTGCCTCGCTTCGTGAACAAGTCGTAGCCGAAACCGCGTTCACCCCTTGCCTGCAATGCAGGACCGTAGGCACGGAAGCCTACCAAGTCGTTCTCCCAGGCCATGTCGTCCAGACGTTCGGGATACTGCCGCCCACAAGCCCTTACCTCCACATCGACGGGAGTACCGGCCTGGACGGTATATGCAGCCGATGCATTGGCGGCTACCGTAGCAGGGAAGATTAATTTGTCATCGTAGGTCACTTGGTAAGGCACCTGCTCCCCTTCGACATTCAGAACCACAATCTGTGCGGTGTCTGCCAGATTCAGAAGGTTTGAGATTTCGGTCATGGACACCTCTACCATCTCATCGGAACGGTCCATCGCTAACGGATTGGTTACCGTAACAGTCACTATCTTGCTATCGTTGCAAGCAAGACAGCAGAGGGCCGCCATACATAATAAAAGAAAGTTTCTCATATAATCATTGCTTTTTCCTAATCAGTTGTATAACTTTCTTTTAGGCGCGGATTTCGCGGATTATACGGATTTTCCTTATCCTTTCCGCGAAATCCGCGTAATCCGCGCCCAAAAGAAAAAGGTGACAAGTGACATTATCCTGCCACTTTATCACCTTCTCAATTATCCTTAAATTTATTTCGGTTGCTTTCCGATATAAGCCAAGATACCTCCGTCTACATAGAGGATGTGACCGTTTACCGCATTAGAGGCTTCCGATGCCAGGAACACTGCCGGACCGGTAAGTTCTTCCGGAGCCAGCCAGCGGCCTGCCGGAGTCTTGGCGCAGATGAACGAGTCGAACGGGTGACGGCTACCGTCGGCCTGCTTTTCACGCAGCGGAGCAGTCTGCGGGGTAGCGATGTAACCCGGACCGATACCGTTACATTGGATGTTATATTCACCATATTCAGAGCAGATGTTGCGAGTCAGCATCTTCAAGCCACCCTTGGCAGCGGCATAGGCCGACACAGTCTCACGACCCAGTTCGGACATCATAGAGCAGATATTGATAATTTTACCGTGGCCCTTCTTCATCATGGCAGGCAGAACAGCCTTTGATACGATGAACGGAGCATTGAGGTCGATATCGATTACACGACGGAAGTCAGCAGCCTCCATCTCGTGCATAGGAACACGGCGGATGATGCCGGCATTGTTTACGAGGATATCAACAGAGCCTACTTCCTTTTCAATCTGGGCTACCATGGCCTGAACAGCAGGTTCATCTGTCACATCACATACATAACCGCGTGCCTTGATACCCTTTTCAGTATAGGCAGCCAAGCCTTTGTCTACCAACTCCTGGTTGATATCGTTGAAACAGATAGTTGCTCCTTGCTCTGCAAAAGCTGAAGCGATAGCAAAACCGATACCATAAGAAGCACCTGTAACAAGGGCTACTTTACCTTCCAAAGAAAAATTCAAATACGGATTCATAACGTTAAATTATTAAGTTTAAATAAGTGATATTCTATTTATGTACGATTTGCAAGTAGTTTATACTCAATGGAAACTTTATTTTGGGAGAATGCCTTCCCTATAAGGAAATCGCAGCGAATGCTTTTCATATCGTAGCTTTTCACATAATCGGGATGCTCAGCATAGCGAATTTCATAGTTCGTTTTCATGATTGCACTACATTTAATAGGTTATAACTTCAGCCATCAAATACACATCGTTTGCGTACACGATGCAAATGTAACAAAAGAAAATGGAGAAACCGTATAAATTTGTGTCAATTATATAGCAATATCGTTCAAAGATTCGTAAAAAGAAAAAATCTATACCTATAGTGCCAACAAGAGGGGGAAAGAATAACAAAAAAACCCACTAAAACTTGCGATTTTAGTGGGTTTTTAGCTGCAATTAGCTGTATCGTAGTTGGACTACCAGAAAACAAACTTCTTTAATAATCCAATATGATATTCAATATCTTAGCAAACATGTTTATCATACATGGCACCGATTTTGGCACCTAATAGTACGCAAACATACCCATCCGCAATCTGGAAAGAACTCTAATTATAAGGACAAAGGTATGAGTTATTTCGGAATTAATAGACAAAAACGGATAAAAATCGTATTTAATAATGGTATATTTGCCAAGCCAATTGATACTAATTATTCAAAAACAATATGGAAAATGACCCCTATACACAAGGAATAATACGAAATGTAAAGCACAATCTCATCGCAGGTATCATACTCGCCGTCATAGCTACACTCGTAAGTCTCATTGCATGCTCTCCGGGAATGACTATCGAAGAGAACGAAAAGCCGCCGCATATCGTTGACGATTGGCCGGAGGCTACTGATACAATCAATATCATACCTGACAGTGTTCGTGACATGACTCATGCAGACAGTATCCGCTTTGGATTGCTTCCTCCGGATGATTGATAGCAAACCGAAGTCCTGCAGCAACAGATGGACTCCGGAACCTGCCGATAGGTGATAGCAATCAATAGCAGCTCAAGAAGATTGGCCAATGAAAATTGATAGCAGATTTCCCTTCAGGAATGGCAGCCGGTTAAAAGATTTGCCACCAGTCCTATTGTGCGTTGTGCACGGAGCATCCGGCTCTTCGTCTGCCCCTGCCCCCAATGCGTGCCGCCAGCCCGCAGGCGGGCACCCAGGCAGCACGCAAAGGGTGCAGCGGCTACGGCGGTACTCCGTCGCGGGCATAGGCAGGAGAGATGGTGTTGCCGCGCGGGCTTCCGGCTTCTGTGGCCGTGCCGCCTCCCCCTTTGGGATTGCTTGTACATGGCGGGGCAGGCCGCCCTGGGACAGTGTTGCCGCGCTCCCGGTATCGTCGGGCCCGTCGCCCGCCGATGTTGCGGTGGCCGTATGCTCCAGCGGTATTGCCTTTTTTCTCTGCCGGGGCAGAAAAAAGAGAGAGGTTCTTAGTATTCAACATAATAATCCATATCGAGGGGGCGTCGCAAGCGCCGGCTATTCCCCTCGATAAATATTATTATATTTAATACCGGTACCTACGTCAGCGCTCCCTCCGGTCGTCAGAGCTGCCGTAATATCGCAGTTCCTCGCCCCCACGCCTGGGGTGGAGGCATCTCCCTCCGGCTTCGCCGGGCTGCATGCTCCCTGCGGAGCGTGTCTCTGTGCGCCGCCTGCCGTCCGGCCAAGCCTTGGGGTGTGTCCGCGAAGCGGCCAATACCTTTCCCACCGGCTTCACCGGACGATGCCGGGAAGCCTCCCATACCCCTGCATATCCATCGGGCAGTTACTCCGTATATTTTCCTTTTTTTCTTCACAAAGATAGGCTCCGGCCGCCATGCAATCAAGAACCGGCTGCGCCTATCCGGAAGAAAAAAATCCTGAGCGCCGGGACGGCGTGCGGTTTTTTCCTCCCGGATTTCTTGCTTGCATGTCGTCCTCCACCTGGGTGGAAGTTTAGAAAAAAGGGAAAAAATGTGGTGGGCGTGCGCGGTGGAAAAGCTGTCAATCCGTCATTCGCGGCACAAGAGACGGGAAGTTTTCACACTAATTATTAGGAATTTACAAGAAAAAAGCCTATCTTTGTGTTACTGAAATAGGGAGACACCCTGCCATCAATAACTGTAATACGGAAACAAAAGCATGAAAAAGGAATTGGGAAAATGGCTGATGGATATAGCCAAGTACATCACCACCGCCGTGGTGCTGACCTCGATTTTCGGAGAAGTGGAACAACAGTGGATAATCTACGCGGGAGGTACGCTTGCCGTAGCCTTGTCACTGGGCTGGGGCTTGTACCTCGTACGCGACAAAAAGGAAGGAGTATAATATGGGAGCACTGATAATGTTTGCATTTATAATCGTGGTTGCCAACGCAGCCGGATTGTATTACTGGTACCAGGAACATAAGAGCAAGCCCAAGAACACGGGCTGCTAAACCTCTAAACGCTGCGCTATCGGCATGACGGGCTTCTTCATCCATGACCAACCCCAACAGTACCCGAATTCTGAAAACGTCCACCTACGGGCTGGAGACTTCGCCCGACGGGCAGGAACTCTTCTTGTGCCGTTACAAGAAACCGGGCTGGAGGCTTCGCCTCGATGATGCCGCCACCGACAAGACCAAGCTGGCCGCAACGTTGCGCAAAGCCGCCGAATGGCTCACCAAACGGCAGGGATAACCGCACACCGGCACCATCACAGCGCACGCCCACCACATTTTTTCCTTTTTTTTCTAAACCCCATTCAGGTGGAGGACGGCATGCAAGCAAGAAATCCGGGAGGAAAAAACCGCACGCCGCCCCGGCGCTCAGGATTTTTTTCTTCCGGATAGGCGCAGCCGGTTCTTGATTGCATGGCGGCCGGAGCCTACCTTTGTGAAGAAAAAGAAGGAAAATCCACAGAGTAACTCTCTTTGAACGCTATCTACATTTACATCGCATTAGCTTATGTTTTTCAACCCTACATCATCCTGCGGCAAGTACGGAAAAATGTCCGGAATGTCTCCATGGCAGCACATATCCATACGCCCGGCACCACCCGGCCGTTTTTTGCTTTCGTTTTTTCAAATCCTGCCGGGACAAAAAAAAATCGCCCCGACGTTTTTTCATTTCGTCGGGACGATTTCAAGTGTTTCTTGCGTGGAAAACGAAGGATTAGCCCAACGGATTCTCGCCCTGGTCGCCATCACTTCCACCGCCTCCGGGATTCTCACTTCCACCGTCCTCGGAGCCGCCTTGGCCTTTGGTTGCAACAGTAGAGGTTTTCTTGTAGGACAATGTCTTGCAAATGTCCTTCAGTTCCTTGCAGGGAACAAACACGATACGCGCCTTCTTGATGTTGGCAGCGGTGAATTTATCGGCAGACACTACGCCTTCGGTACTAATGGCCAGACGGAAGGAGCCGAGGTCGTTGATACGGACAATCTGACCGCTGGCCAGCTTTTCCTTGGCAATGTTCATCACGTTGTCCATCACGGCCTTGGCATCGGCACTGGTCACGGTGGAACGGTCGGCAGCGGCACGGGTAAGCACGTCAAAGGTACATTCGTCAGTAGCTTGCACCTGGGCGTAGAACTTGGGGGCTTCCTGCGGTTTCGCAGGATTCTTGCGGGCTGATACGGAATAGGATACAGACATGGTAAAATAGGGGTTAAAGGGTTGATGTATATGTTACGCCTCCCCATCGTGAAGAAGCAGAACAAATGTACGCATGTACGCGCGTAAAGTCGGGCGGTTCATGAGGATGCGTGCTGATTTGTGCAGATATATGCCGGATTGTTACCGGTTGTTACCCCGACTGTTACGGACTGTTACCATTGTTACCGGTTGTTACCTACTGTCCGGGCACGAAAAAGCCGCTCCGTGATGGGGCGGCTTCCTCCGGAACTCACGTCGGGCGGCTACTTGTTCCCAGCTTTTTTATCACCCGGTTTTCCCAGCAGGGAGGCGATGAAGTTGCGGAAACTCTCGTTTGTAAATACGAATTTCAGGACACTGAGTGTCCATTTCAAAGCGGTTTTCATAGCGGTATCACGTTTTAAATGTTCGCTGGCGAAGGTACGGAGCAGTGGAATAGCCACGGCCGCTATGTGTGGTTGTGTACGGATGAGTGTGTTTTTCGTGCGGTTCTGTCACCCGTTGCGGTGGAAGGCCTCGGCGCAAAGCGGAGCATATTCCGTGGAGGCGTCGAAGCAGGGACACTGCTTGAGCCACTCTTGCGGCTCAATGACGCCGTTACCGTTCAGGTCGGGACTGAGGTCGCGATGGCCGCAGACGGTGCTTTTGGGGTACAAAACGAGCAACTGCCGGATGAGGAAGCGCAGCGCTTCGCGTTGCTGCGGTGTACGTGTATCGGCGGCGGCCCCGTCGGGCTGCAGACCGCCTTCGTAGGCAATGCCGATGCTGTGGGCATTGAAGCCCCGCACATGGGCGCCGACAGTATCGAGAGGGCGCATCGGGAATACGGTGCCTTCCCGGGTGATGTAGAAGTGATAGCCGCAGGCGGTGAAACCCCGCTGCCGGTGGAGGCGGTCGAGGCTTTCCGGGGTAAGCTGGCGGTCGCACCGGGAAGCGGTGCAGTGCACTACGATAAGGTTGACGTTTCGGTTACAGTCCAGACGGAGCGTCGGCAGATTGGCGGTAGACATTGCGGCAGTGGCGGCTGCAATGGGTTGGGAAACGATAGCGGGTTGTGTCATGAGCGTGCTGAAGGTTGGGGTTACTGTATAAAGGTATAGGTGGCAAACGCAGTGGCAGAACGTCAGAATGGGGAGCCGAAGGCAACCGCTATCAGGTCTTTCTGCCGGGGTGTCAGTACGCGGGCCGTCAGGTGGTAGTGGGTTTCGTCGAGGGCTTGCAGCAGTTCGGGACTGTCTTTTATCCAGGCTTTCAGGCGGATGCTGGCGCTTGCCGGCGCGATGTTGGGGAAGTAGAGCACGGCCAGCTCCTTGAAACCGTAGGAACGGTTCTCCAGCTGGCGGGCGGCAGGGTGACGGGCAATGCCGGATGCAGGACGGCAGGTGTCGGTGTTGCGTAGGGATGTGCGGAAAACGTCGGAGGTCATAAGCATAAAGGTTTGATTTACATCAGTAAAGGTACGTCTTTTTGTACGGAATGCCACGGATTGCAGGCCAAGACTATATATAAGTATAGTTAGGGGTACCCGATAACTACCCGATGTGTGTGCAAAGATGTGTGCAGACTGCCCGGCATCGTCCGGCGAAGCCGGTGGGAAAGGTATTGGCCGCTTCGCGGACACACCCCAAGGCTTGGCCGGACGGCAGGCGGCGCACAGAGACACGCTCCGCAGGGAGCATGCAGCCCGGCGAAGCCGGAGGGAGATGCCTCCACCCCAGGCGTGGGGGCGAGGAACTGCGATATTACGGCAGCTCTGACGACCGGAGGGAGCGCTGACGTAGAAGCAAGGGCGTATTGTTAACATAATAGCGAATATTTTTAGCGTAGCGCAGCCGGGAATCAAGCGAAGCGCCCGGCTGAAAAATATTCTTATTATGTTATAAAAACTCGCCCTCCTCTCTCTTTTTTCTGCCCCGGCAGAGAAAAAAGGCAATACCACTGGAGCATACGGTCGCCGTAACATCGGCGGGCGACGGGCCCGACGATACCGAGAGCGCGGCAACACTGCCCCAGGGCGGCCTGCCCCGCCGTGTACAAGCAATCCCAAAGGGGGAGGCGGCACGGCCACAGAAGCCGGAAGCCCGCGCGGCAACACCATCTCTCCTGCCTATGCCCGCGACGGAGTACCGCCGTAGCCGCTGCACCCTTTGCGTGCTGCCTGGGTGCCCGCCTGCGGGCTGGCGGCGTGCATTGGGGGCAGGGGCGGACGAAGAGCCGGATGCTCCGTGCACGACGGGTGGCAGCACTACTCCCTCAACGCCACCGCCTGCAACCGTTGCAGTGCCTCGACATAACCGCACAACGCGCGGCGCATCTCGGTAAACTCCTGCTCCCTCTCCCGCCGCTGCTTCGCTTCCTCCCGATAATGGGCACAGAAACGGGGATACTCCTTCATCACGTATTTCAGCGCTTCGCTGCCGGTAGATTTACCCACCAGCGCCTTCAGCCGCTCCAACTGCTCCGCTTCCTCCGCTGTCAGCCGCAGGGTGAGTGTCGATACCTTCTCCGTGCTCATGGCCGTATCTCCTTCCCGTTTCCGGACGCTGCCCGAAGCGCTGCCGCCACTTCCTCACGGTTCATCCACCCGGCACGCTCGAAAGCTTCCCGATAGGTCCGGTACTTCACGCCGAAGCGCTCAATCGTTACTCCGCATGCCGTGATGCGGTGTGCCACACACCACCCGTGCGCCATCTTGCGAGGGTAGTACTTGCCGCTAATCGGAGCGGCTGCCGTCTGTTGTCCATTCGTCATTTTCGATGTTTTTTTGCTCATGAGGCGTACCACATGAGCGTTTTTCCACTGTTTTCGCTCACGACACACACGCCGGGAGCGCACTTTGTCTCTGGCTTCCCCCCCTCACGAAGCCTTGGCAGGCACCGCCTTCCGCAGCTTCGAGAGGATGTACCTTGCCGGCATGTTTATCTTGCCCTTCGACCTCCGCACTTCGTCGATTGCCTCGCGCAACGCCCTCTCCTGCCCTTGCGCCGCCTCGAGCACCCGTTCGAGGTCATAGCTCGGCACCTTGACCTGCCGCAGCATCTGCCGCAATTCTTCGGACGTGTCGGCCGCCTGCCGCCTTACCGTGAGCCGCCCCGCCGCCACCAGCGAGCGAAGCGAAGGCAGCAGGTAGCTGCACACCGTGAGCCTGCCCCGGCTCTGCCGCACCTCGTCGGCCAGCGCCCACAGCGGCGAGCCGTCGGTATCGATGCCCTCTATCGTGCCTATCCAGCGGACATCATCCGGGGCAATGCTCATCGACCTGAACAGTAGCTGCAGTCTCTCCTTCCCCGAAGAATGCGAAGCTCTCTCCTCCTCCTCCCTTGAGGGGGAGTTTGAGGAGGAGTTTTTATTAGCATAACTCTTAATAGATTTGTCGCATTCTTCTGAGAAGTTTCCAGAAGTTTCCGGAAATTTCTGGAAATCTTCCGGAAACGCTTCCTCCTCCTTTGCTTCCAGCTCCGACAGAACCCGCTTCCCAACGCCCTCTGCCCCCGTTTCCGTCTGTGCGGTTACAGCCGGAACGGCAGGCACCGGCGCAGCGGTTCCCGGCACATCGGTAACGGCTTTCGGCACTGCACCTCCCTCGGCTTTCGGGATGATCCGCATCGGCGGCAACTCTTCCCTCGGGAAAAGCTGCGGCAACGGTTCCGGCGCCTGGACGGTCTTCTCCGTTTCAACCAGCCGTAGGTCTTCCTCGATGGCGGGTGTCTTCTTGCACACCTTGCAGATGTCGATGTAGCGCGTCTGTATGCTCCTGGCCGTCAGCACCCCCTTCTCCTGCCACAGCCGGTTGTCGAAAAGCCCTATCTCGGCGCAGTAGCCGATGATGGCCGTCACCTCTTCCTCCTCGATGTCCCAGTATTCGGACACGTCGAAAAGATGGTCTTCGGTGAACGTCAGGCAGTAGCCCCTCACCCGGTAAATCTCGTTGAGCACGTACTGATAGACAGCATACCCTGCACAACGGTACTTCTTCTTCAGGCGCTTTATCTTGATGTCCTGAAAGCGGTCCGTCTCCGCCTTGTAGTAACTGAAACCCTGCTTAGCCATACTCACTCCTTTCCTGCTATGATTTTCACCAGACACGCCTCTATCTCCTCGCGCTTGTACAGATAGGTTTTCCCGAAGCGGTAACAAGGCAGCTCGCCCTTCGTCCGCAGCAGCTTCAGCGTGGAGTTGCTGATAGAGAATATACGTGTCACGTCCGCACTGCGCAGATACTCCTTATCTGTCATTTCCGTCAGGCATTCTGCCGCCTGCAGGGCATTCTGTTCAAAAAGTCTCTTCTTCATATTGATAATGTATGTTTATTGATTACTTGCATGATTGTCGCCCTCCTTGACCTTGTTGGCATAAAGCTCTTTGAGTTGTGCCATGTCGTCCATCACCTTTTTGTCCACAATCTTGGCATACAGCTGCGTGATGGTGAGCGAGGCATGCCCCAGCATCTTGCTGACCGTCTCGATGGGGATGCCGTGCGATAGCGTGATAGTGGTGGCGAACGTGTGCCGGGCCATGTGGTAGGTGATGTCTTTCCGGATGCCTGCCGCTTTGGCGATGGTTTTCAGATAACGGTTGATTGCCTGGTTGCAAGGCACGGGGAAAATGGGCTGCTTCGCCTTCTCTCCGTGATAAGTGGCATACCTCGCTATCAGCTCCTCGGCAGGCTCCAGCAGCGGCACCGCCACACGCTGCGAAGTCTTCTGGCGGTGGTAGTTGAGCCAATGCGAGCCGTCTATCCCCAACGTGATGTTCTTATTCGTCAGCATCAGAATATCCACGTAAGCCATGCCCGTATAGACGGAGAACATGAATATGTCCCTCGCAATGCCCAAGTGGGGCGGCAGCGTGACTGCCTTGAGCCGCCTGATTTCTTCCTCCGTAAGATACCCTTTTTCCACATACTCCTTGTGCACCTTCAGCAGGCATACCGGGTTGTTCGTTATCCACTCATTCTGTATGGCCAGATTCATAATCCGCTTGAACCGTGCGATATGCTTCAGCGCCCCGTTGACGGCACAGCGAACCGTACCTTCACGGCGGTAGCCCTGCAGGTAGGCGAAGAACTCATAGACAAAAGCCTTGTCTATGGCCTCTATGGAATAGTCTGAGAGATGGAACTTGATACGAACGAAATCGAGCAGGTGTTTTCTTGTGACGATATATCCGCGGTAGCTTCCCGGGCGCAGGTTCTTGCGCTCTACGGCCTCGTGATAGTCGAAAAGTTTGGTGATGGTGGAGTATTCGTTCTCTTTGGCCTTGAACTGCAGCTTGAAGTTTTCGATGCTCAGTTCATAATGTTTCTGCTGAATCCGTTCGACGGTTTCAGTGACGAGCAGCCCGGTTTCCTCGATAACCCGGTTTGCTTCCCGGTCAGCTTCTGTCTTTCCGGCAGCCCTCTGCGCCTTGGCAATCCACGATGCCGGACGTATTGATACATTCAGGGGAAAGTCGTATCTTTGTCCCCCGACAGTGACTCGGCAATACAGCGGGACTGTATTCGCCTCTTTTTTGGTTCTGCTCTTTCTTGCCCAGAACAGAACTGAGATTTTCTTCGTTACACTCATTTTTTAGTAGTTCATGAGTTCCTTCGAAGATTGCGGTAAAGGGAGGTTGCTGTGTCACCTAATTTGGCACCGAAATCGTGTCTGTTTTTTTCGATGCCTATTTAGAAGTAACAAAAAAACCCACTAAAACTTGCGATTTTAGTGGGTTTTTAGCTGCAATTAGCTGTATCGTAGTTGGACTACCAGGATTCGAACCTGGACAAACAGAACCAAAACCTGTTGTGCTACCATTACACCATAGTCCAAACATAGGGCTTTCTGTTAAAAAGCGGTGCAAAGATAAAAGGAAGCCCCGAAATATCCAAATATTTCGGGGCTATTTTTACTGCCGAAGCATCATTTCCTTAATTACTTCTCTTTAGGCTACCGTTATTTGGCGATAATCAGATAGTAATTCTTCTTGCCGCGCTGTACCAGCAGGTATTTTTCGTCCAGCAGGTCGGCTGTCGTAATCACCTGGTCGAAAGCAGCCAGTTTCTCCTTATTCAGAGAAACGCCACCGCCTTGCACCAGCTTACGCATCTCGCCCTTGGAAGCGAATACAGCAGCATTATCCACGAACAAATCCACCGCCTTCACACCGGCAGCCAGTGCATCACGGGATATTTCGAACTGGGGAACACCCTCGAACACAGCCAGCAGCGTATCTTCGTCCAACTTCTTCAGTGCATCGGAAGTTGCATTGCCAAACAAGATGTTGGATGCATCCACAGCAGCGTTATAGTCCTCTTCGGAATGAACCATGATAGTCACTTCCTTGGCCAGGCACTTCTGAAGGACGCGCAAATGGGGAGCAGCCTCGTGCTCGGCCGTCAGAGCATCAATCTCCTCCTTGGACAGTGCAGTGAATATCTTTATGTAGCGTTTGGCATCCTCGTCGCTCACGTTCAGCCAGAACTGGTAGAACTTATATGGAGAAGTGTAGCGCGGGTCGAGCCAGATGTTTCCGGACTCTGTCTTGCCGAACTTGCCACCGTCGGCCTTCGTAATCAGCGGGCTGGTCAGTGCAAATACCTCCCCACCGTTCGTACGGCGAATCAGTTCGGCACCGGTGGTGATGTTACCCCACTGGTCGCTGCCACCCATCTGGAGCTTGCAGCCTTTGGTTTCATACAGATGAAGGAAGTCGTACCCCTGCAACAGCTGGTAGGTGAATTCCGTGAAGGAAAGACCGTCACGTGCCTCACCGTTCAGACGCTTCTTTACAGAATCTTTCGCCATCATATAGTTCACGGTGATGTGCTTACCCACTTCACGGGCAAAATCGAGGAAAGTGAAGTTCTTCATCCAATCGTAGTTGTTCACCAACTCGGCACGGTTGGGGGCATCCGAATCAAAATCCAGGAACTTGGAGAGCTGGGCCTTCATACCGGCCAGGTTGCGCTGCAACGTCTCTTCCGTAAGCAGATTGCGTTCGGCAGACTTTCCGGAAGGGTCACCAATCATACCCGTAGCACCGCCAATCAGTGCCAACGGCTTGTGTCCGCAACGCTGGAAGTGACGCAAAATCATCACACTGCAAAGGTGCCCGATGTGCAAAGAGTCCGCAGTAGGGTCGAAACCAATGTATGCAGTCACTTGTTCCTTAGCCAGAAGTTCTTCCGTACCCGGCATCATATCGTGGAGCATGCCACGCCATCTTAATTCTTCTACAAAATTCATCGAATGATTAAGTTATCTGATTAATTATTTAAGTGATTATCTATGAATTGTTTGATTCCTATTTTAATCTGCGCAAAAATACGACTCTTTATCCGAAGAAACAACTCTTAGGGTTTAAAAAAGACTTTGCAGACATTTCTCCGGAGTGTTTCTCCAAGCTCCTCGGGAGAGATGCCGCGCACTTCGGCAGCGCGTGCATACAATTCCCCGATGGAAACTTCGCTTTCATCCGTTTCGATGAACAGCCGGTCGGCAGGTACCCGGCACAAGGCTGCTTCCTGGTATTTCTCCCCGAATGAAAGGTAAAAACCATGTTTCAGATATTCCTCCGCCAGCGCCGCCTTGCCACGGAAACCATGTATTATCCACGGATTCGACGGGCGCAAGTCCCGCTTCACCTTCAGCAGTTCATCGACCGCCTTCACCAGATGAATCACCAGCGGCTTTCCCACTTCCTCTGCCAAACATGCCTGGCATCTGAACACTTCCACCTGCAAATCCATCGGAGCATCTGCCAGCTTGTCCAGCCCGGCTTCGCCCACGGCAAGTACTTGGGGATGGCGCACTAACTCCTCCAGGCCGCACACCCTGCTAGCCACAGCACCTTCAACTCCTGAGTGTTCACCTCCACTCCGACCTATATGCCAGGGATGTATCCCCACCGAATACCATCCGCCGCTCTGTGGAGAGAACGTTTCGGGATAGCAATTTGCAATGGCAGTTCCGGGTACTTGCGGAAGCCGGTGTGTATGTATGTCAACTGGAATATTCATGGAACGGGATCATATCCGGAACCTCCCCAGGGATGGCAGCGCAGAATGCGCCTGACTGCCAGACAAAACCCCTTGAAAGGTCCGTGTTTCTTGATGGCCTCCACCGCATATTGCGAACAAGTGGGGGTAAAACGGCATGAAGGCCCTATCATGGGCGATATGCACTTCTGATAGAAATAGATGGGAAGCAGCAGCAGATATGAAAGCAGACGCTTCATGACACCTGCGGAGTTTGCTCGGCTTCAGCATTTGCCGCTACCTTCTCGGCAATGCGTGCCAAAGCTGTCTTCATACGGTCCTCAATGACAGAAGAGTCTACCAACTGGTCCGAAAGATAGATGAAGGCCACGGCCAGACGGCACTTTTTTTCCGTCAGCACGGCCAGCAGTCCGTGTTTGTTCATGCGGTAGGCTTCACGTATCTGGCGTTTCACGCGGTTGCGCTTCACCGCCCGCTTGAAACGGCGTTTCGAAACACTTACAAGAATGGAAACGGGTGCCTCCAACTCCTCCACCGGCAGATACACCACACGCAAAGGGAAAACCGAAAACGAGCGTGAGCCGCCCGCAAACATCTTCTCTATCACTTTCTTCCTGTCCAACCGTTCGGACTTACGCAAGGTATTTGGCATGGGGTGATGAGTTATAAGTTATGGGTGATAAGTTATGAGTGATAAGTTATGGGGCGATACAAAAACGAGCTACAAGTACCTGGCGACATAAAAGCACAACCACTTGTAGCTCAATTTTATAAATCCATTGTTATGCCTACAAGCTATAAGCAAATCACTCATAACTTATAACTCATAACTCCTTTTACTTTCCTTTATTATTCTCCTTGATAAACATGTCAAGCGCCGCCGTCATTGAGGGTGCCTGCACGCTGGGAGCTTCCAGGTCAAGACGAAGTCCGGCATCACGGACTGCCTGGGCAGTGGTAGAGCCGAATGTTCCGATCTTGATTTCCTTCTGGTCAAAATCAGGGAAATTCTTCTTCAAGGCACTGATGCCTGCCGGACTGAAGAACACCAGCATGTCATAATCAAAAGCCTCATCTGCAGCAAAATCATTGCTGACAGTGCGGTACATGACAGCTTCCGTGTGCTGAATCTTATTCTTATCCAGCAGATTCTTCACGTCATCATTGTGTACATCCGACATCGGTACCAAGTACTTTTCAGTCTTATGCTTAACAATGGAAGGTATCAAATCGTCAATCTTCCCGGTGTTTCCGAAGAAAATCTTACGCTTACGATACTGCACATACTTTTGGATATACAGAGCAACGGCCTCCGTCACGCAGAAATACTTCATTGTTTCGGGAATTGTCACACGCAATTCTGTACACAAGTGGAAGAAATGATCAATAGCATGACGCGAAGTAAAAATAACGGCAGTATGATCCAAGACCGAAATTTTCTGTTGTCTGAACTCTTTCGCTGAAAGGCTCTCCACTTTGATAAATGGGCGAAAATCTATTTTCACACCATACTTCTCGGCGATGTCGTAGTAAGGAGATTTCTCTGATGCCGGTTTCGGCTGCGACACAAGTACTTTCTTAATTTTCAACGTCCTAAAATTTTATTATCAAATAATCGTTTAGCTGCGTCACGCCTTGATATAACACAAAACAAGGCATGATTTCAAGGGCACAAAAGTACACAATTAAAAGCAAACCGCCATATAAATTGTTACAAAAAAGCTTTAACCACTTGTATAACATCAATATTTTAGCAAAAAAGGCTAAAATCAATCCTATTATTATCGTCAGCTGCAAACTCAAATCAAAATAGACTATGAACAGAGCAAACGGGAAAAGGGCGAATCCCAAGTAATAAAGTAGCGTAGAATAGGACTCAAGCCATAGCGTTGTAACACTTTCGTCAAAAAAAATCCAACCCAGAAAAGAGTAGAGCATCCACTTCAAGCACAAATAGAAGAGACACACACCGATGTAAATCCCCAGCAGAAGCCCCGGCGACACATGACGTACCAGTTCCGGCTGTATATCATTGAAGTA
This sequence comes from Bacteroides sp. AF20-13LB, assembly GCF_003603065.1. Taxonomy (NCBI): domain Bacteria; kingdom Pseudomonadati; phylum Bacteroidota; class Bacteroidia; order Bacteroidales; family Bacteroidaceae; genus Bacteroides; species Bacteroides sp. AF20-13LB. Next base: position 92,599 of record NZ_QTMH01000012.1, on the reverse strand, counting down.
GCTGAAGATACAGACACCCGCAAGGATGCAAGTCTGCAGGATGAGCAGCAGCAAATAGCGCATATCGGCGGCTGTGGAAGTGGCAAATATGCTGGTACGTTCGCGATGAAGCAGGAAATCCTTCACCAGCTGCAGCAGGAACTTGCGGCTGCGTGACAAAACATAGGCCGACAGAAAGAAACAGCACAAAAGAACCACGGTGATGCCATCGTCCATTCTCGGAGAATATGGAATAGGAATCCCCTCCGTCCCCACTACTGCCCAAGCCATCAACAGCCCTATCATATTGCAGCGAATTTACGGATGGAGGCGTCCCACAAGGGAGTGGTATACATCAGTTCCACGGCTTCCTGCGGTGTCTGCGCCACATGCCAGATGGCACCGTGCTGCACGCGCATGAAGTTTTCGTCCACTGCCTGCCGGAGCATATCGAGCAGAGGGTCGAAATAGTTCTTGACATTCAGTATCACAATCGGGTTCAGATACAGTCCGAGTTGCTTCCAAGTGATGATTTCCAGCAGTTCTTCCAGGGTGCCGCAACCACCGGGCAGGGCGATGACGGCATCGCTCAGGTCGGCCATTGTCTTTTTCCGCTGGTGCATGCTTTCCACTTCCACGAGTTGGGTAAGTCCGGTGTGATGCCATCCCTGCTCCACCATGAAGCGGGGAATGACGCCCGTCACCTCTCCCCCTGCCCGGAGTGCCGCATCGGACACAGCGGACATCAGTCCCATATTTCCCGCACCATTAATCAGGCGAATTTGCCGCTGCCCCAGCAGAGTGCCCAACTCACGGGCTGCATCGAAATAAACGGAATCTATCTTTGTGCTCGAAGCACAATATACGCATACGGAATTTATCTTGTTCATCATCTTGTTACTTCCTTTTTTAGGTACCGCCACAAAGGTACATGATTTCGGGGAGATTTGAAACAAATTTCTTTCTTCCCACTTACGACGGGGGATTTTTCATGAGTCAATAACGGATTATGTGTGCCGCAGGCACTGATAAGGCACATTAAACAGAGCTACACCCTTTGCCCCGGATAGCTACACCCTTTGGGGTAAATGGCTACACCATGTCAGGGAAAGGGTGTAGCCTTATATAAAAGGTAAAATTCCCTGTTGACATATAGTGATGAAAGCAGGGAATCGTTCACTTTATTGAATCAGAGGACCTTATATATCAATATTCGAGCCAAAAGTAATCCGTCAAGGTCAATCCGATTAATAGGATTATTCCCGCAATAAGCATAGAGACTTGTATTGAAGTAATTTTCAGCAGAAGGGTCCACCGTCGTAAACCTTCCCAGCGCAGCATCATACATGCGTGCCCCATAATCATACAGATTCAACCCCTTCTTGCCATCGTACTCCTTGCCGTTGTATTTATAAGGCTGCACATTGCCTGAACTTGCAAACACACCACCGAAGGGATAGTAATGGTTCGCTTCCTCAACAGCACCGCTGGAACTGAGGACAACGCGGTTGTTTCCCTGATGGTCCTGCAGGTAATAGTGATACTTCTTGTCCGAAAGCGTAACATACCCCTCTTCCGTAAGAAGAAGCTTGGCAACACCGTTTTCATAGACCACATTGCAGCAATACACAGTAGGAACCGGATTGCCCGAACCATCTGCCTCCTTATACATCATGCGCCGCTTGATGCCGTCGGCAGTATAGCCATACTGTATGAAACCGCCGGAAGCAAAAGTGACGCCCGTTGGCAAATTTAATACATTATACGTAATATTGCTAATTCCCTTGTTTAAATCTTTGGTCAAATTGCCGTTCGCATCATAAACGTACTCGTTCGCCTGCTTAACACCGTCCTTGAACTCGAAGCCATTGTTGTAAGCAGAAGTCGTAGCGGTATCGTCCACATGATTCAGCAGATTGCCCGTAAGAATGATTAGGGCGTAGACTGATGCGGAGGTCTGCCCGTAGCACTGCGAAGACAGGACATTGTCGTTCTTGTCGTAACCGGTCACCTTTTCTGTATAGCGGCCTGCGCCGTGGGTGAAAGCAGTCAGACGGTTAAGGCCGCCGTATCAGTATTAGAAAGAAAAAAGCTATCCTAACATGCAAGATATAAGATATCTGATGTTAGGATAGCGATAAAATAGTCAATTCATATCAGGTCAAGACGCCCTAATTATCAATACAAAAGAGACTGCGTTTGTTTATGATAAACTGCATTTTTCTTTTGAAGATTTACGGCTATTGACAAGAGAAGCTATTAAATAAAAGATATTAATGATTACATAGCATAGAAAAAACTGCCACACTTTAATCGTTTCTTTTAGCCACTCCTCAACCCATAAGATATCAATTTTATCCCCACATCGATTTTCAATCTCATATTTATAACTAATTTCACAATTAATAATTGCGCATACAATTACTAATGAAAGAATTATTGATGTGGCAACAAACACAATTCTAAGCCATTTCATAATCTATCTTGTTTTATAAACTACACCTCCAGGTTTGGATATTCTCACTAAATGATTCTGCATTGATATTGGAAGAATAAATCTGTTGACAATAGGAATAGTAGTCCATGTTCCAAAATTGCTTGTTTGTTGTAGCCTTGTCTCTTTCAGAGCATTTGACCCGCTTTTATTCAATACATCAGATACCATTGTTGTACAATTATTACTTGTCAGCTTATATTCATCAATAATACGAGCAGAAGAACTGTTATAATAATCACTTTTAGGATTATCTGGCATTGTAGTTGACATATTAAACTTTTCGTCTAAAATATTAGCAACTTTTTCATCTGCCACATCTGTTACTACAAATACAGACATTCCGCCAGCTGCTTTTTTGTCATTGTAAGCTTTTGCTTCATCCCCCATTAACTTTAAAAGAACACCGGAACCGTTTCCTAAAGAATTAGAGCTTCTATCTGGTCCTTTGTTAGTCCCATTGTATCGTCCGTAGCTATAAACAGTCATATTAGATCCTTCACCAACACTAATCCACGTGTGACCAAAGGACTGAGTTTCAGTGTAAACTCTAATACTATCTCCATTCACATCAATATTCCCAACCGGACTATTCGCCCCATACTGATACGGAGACATCGAATAATATTTCTCGGCAAATCTGTCATTCGTCGTAAACCTACCCAATACCGCATCATAATGCCTCGCCCCATAATCATACCAGTTCACCCCTTTCTTCGCATCAAGCTCCTTGCCGTTGTACTTGTAAGGCTGCACATTGCCTGAACTTGCAAACACCCCTCCGAATGGATAGTAATGGTTCGTCTCCTCTACCGTGCCGCTCTGGTTGATGACTACCCGGTTGTTACCCTGATGGTCTTTCAAGTAATAGTGATACTTGCTGTCACTCAGAGTAACATAACCCTCATCAGTCAGCAGCAACTTCTGAACACCGTTCTCATAGACCACGTTTCCGCAATAGTCCGTCGTGGTGGTAGTGCTGCCTGTCTTATGGACAGTTTTCAGCTTTGTGCCGTCGGCTGCATAGGTATAGGTGACGGTGCTGCCGTCATTGAACGTCACCACACTGGGCAAATTTAAGCAATTATACGATATATTGGTAATTCCCTTGTTCAAATCTTTAGTTAAATTCCCGTTGGAATCGTAGTTGTATTCATTCGCCTGCTTCACGCCGTCCTTGAACTCGAAACCGTTGTTGTAAGCAGAAGTCGTAGCGGTATCGTCCACACGATTCAGCAGATTGCCCGTAAGAGTGATCAAGCCGTAGACTGATGCGGAGGTCTGCCCGTAGCACTGCAAAGATAGGATATTGCCGTTTTTGTCGTAACCGGTCACCTTTTCTGTATAGCGGCCTGCGCCGTGGGTGAAAGCAGTCAGACGGTTAAGGCCGTCGTATCAGTATTAGAAAGAAAAAAAGCTATCCTAACATGCAAGATATGAGCTATCTGATGTTAGGATAGTTATTAAAGAGATTAGTCAACTAAGACAGATTATTTCTTATTAATGTTAAGCAACCAATATACAGCCAATGATAAAGCATAAATTGCATATATAACTACTATTTCAGCATAATTGACAAGAGCATGTATTTCATCTAATCTGTCACTCACTACCGGGAAAGTGCCTTTACCACCTAAGGGCAAACAGTCTTCTATGGAATATTTTATCACTAAATAATAATTAAGAATAAAACCTATCCCATAGACAATCATCAACAATGAGAATATCAGAAATACCATTAAAATAACCTTTTTCATAATTACCATTTTGTTCCAGCTCCATGCAAATTAAACTCTTTCTTTATTTCATTATAAGTAATTCTTCTGATACTATGCTCATCCTCTTTAGACATTACTTTCAAACGGTCTCCTAAAGAAGCAGGGGCTTTAGAATCTTTCAAATCCAAATCTTTTTTTACTCCCTCTTGTATACCTTTTATGGAAGTGGTAGCGCAGTTGTTAATAAATAAATTATATTCATCAATAACTTTCGCATTTTCTTTACCTGCATACTTACCTTTTTGAGGTATTTTATTACTATTATTTAATTGCTTATCAAAGTGTTTCGAAACAAGTTCATCTGAACCTTTTGTAAACTCATATCCCACTGCTTCATTAGCAAGCATTTGATCCTGAATAAAGCTAATAGCATCTCTACCCGTCAATTTAATAAGCACTCCTTCTCCTGTAGGCGAAGTATTCCGTGCCGAACTTTTATCTTTTCCCAATTCTCCATATCTACCATAGGTATACACAATTGTATTATCACCATTGCCAACTGTTACAAATGCATGTCCAAAACCTTTTCTTTCGATATAAATTCTTGGCAGTCTCCCGTCTGCATCAATAAATTTGATAGGATTATTCAAACAATACCCATACGGACTCATCGGATAATACTTCTCTGCCAGTGGATCAACTGTCATAAACCTACCCAATGCTGCATCATACATACGTGCTCCATAATCATACCAATTCAACCCCTTCTTGCCATCATACTCCTTCCCGTTGTACTTGTAAGGCTGCACATTGCCTGCACTTGCAAACACCCCTCCAAATGGATAGTAATGGTTCGTCTCCTCTACCGTGCCGCTCTGGTTGATGACTACCCGATTGTTACCCTGATGGTCTTTCAAATAATAATGGTACTTGTTGTCGCTCAAAGTAACATAACCCTCATCAGTCAGTAGCAGCTTCTGAACACCGTTCTCATAGACCACGTTTCCGCAATAGTCCGTCGTGGTGGTAGTGCTGCCTGTCTTATGGACAGTTTTCAGCTTTGTGCCGTCGGCTGCATAAGTATAGGTAATCGTGCTACCATCACTAAAAGTTACTACACTAGGCAAATTTAAACAATTATACGATATATTGGTAATTCCCTTGTTTAAATCTTTAGTTAAATTCCCGTTGGAATCGTAGTTGTATTCATTCGCCTGCTTCACGCCGTCCTTGAACTCGAAACCGTTGTTGTAAGCAGATGTGGCTACAGCATCATCTACACGGGTCAACTGATTACCACCGAGGGTGAAAGTCAGGTTATCTATCAGACCATAGGTAGAAGCTCCGGTTTGACCGTAGCGTTGCAGGGTCTTGATGTTGCCGTTCTTGTCATAGGCGGTTACATTCTCACTGAAACGGTCGGTGTTCGTATTGATGCCGGCTGTTTCGCCGTAGGTCGCGTTCAGCAGCCTGTCCAGCCCGTCGTAGGTGAACTTGTAGCCGCGGACGGTGCTTTCCGTTCCCGACTTCCAAGTCATGCTGCTGATGCTGTTATTGTATTTGGCTGTTGTAAAACAAATTCCGCGTAAGCTTGCTTCCACTGATACCCGTCAGTCAGCCGCGGACATTGTAAGTGTACGACTGCTTGTTCACGGCAGAACCGTGCAACGACTTGCTCTGTAGACGGCCCAGATTGTCATAAGCGTAGGCGGCAAGCGTTACCTTACTCGAATCATCAACCTGATACTTCAAGAATAGTTCACGTTGAACAGGCTGATTATGAGATGTCCGACAAGACAATACCTCTCAAGGTGTCAGGAATACTAAAAAGTCCAAAGATTAGATACAATGCCCCCTAAAAGTTGGATAAAATACTTTTAGGGGGCATCTCAGCAATATTAAAACACATCAGATGAAGAATATCTGCTGCAAATCACTTCGTTACCTTCGTCCATACTTCCTTAACATATACACCAAAACTATAAAATTCATAATAGGGACCAATATATATATCATAGGCAATTCAAAGAATAGAAATAAAAGGAACATTATAAGACCTAAAGCTACTGAATATAAAAAGCATATACCTAAAAATATAATGTTATAGGTATTACTCTTAATAACTATTCCAAGAAATGATATTAATAACAATATGATTGCGGCAATAAAGGTCTCAATGGATTTAAACGATAAAAGCCAAATACTTTGTACAGCCCCAAAAAACGGTATTGTTAATTTTAATATATTCCCTTTTAGTATCATTTATTTCTCCTTATTATGTATCCTAATGGATTGTTCTTTTCTATAGCCTGATATGCCTTACTTGGCAAATAAGGATTTACTTTTACATTGAAAATGTTCCCAGTTTGCCTATTGGTTACTTTCATTTTGTTCATTGTTTCTATACCAGCTTTATTTAATGATTTTTGAACTACGATGGAACAATGATTGCCCACTAAAGAATACCCTTGATCTACAGTTTCAAGAAATGTATTCTTGATGATTCTATCCTGTTTCTCCGTTGTCGGAATAAGATAGCCTTCTTGATAGCCATAACCATTAACCTTGCCACTTTCTAGGTCCTCCTTAGAAGTATTCTGATTATACTCACTATCCAGAAATGCTTGGGGAGTAGGCCAAGAAAGCTCCCCTTTATTATCTTGAGGACCGCCTCCTAAACTTCCTTCTGTCGAGTTATATATTTTATCGCCATTGAAAGAATAGTATTCCCAACGATTAGAACTATTCTGAATTAATAAACCTAAATGTTCACCACTCGTATAATTAAGTACTACAATACTATCTCCGTTCACATCAATATGCTTAACTGGATTATTAGCCCCATACTGATACGGAGACATCGAATGATACTTCTCAGCAAATCTGTCATTAGTCGTAAACCTACCCAATGCCGCATCATAATGCCTTGCACCATAATCATACCAGTTCAACCCCTTCTTCGCATCAAGCTCCTTGCCGTTATACTTATAAGGCTGGGTATTGCCTGTACTTGCAAACACACCACCGAACGGATAGTAATGGTTAGTCTCCTCTACAGTGCCACTCTGGTTGATTACTACACGGTTGTTCCCCTGATGGTCTTTCAAGTAGTAATGGTACTTGCCGTCGCTCAAAGTAACATAGCCTTCATCGGTCAGCAGCAACTTCTGAACACCGTTCTCATAGACCACGTTTCCGCAATAGTCCGTCGTGGTAGTAGTGCTGCCTGTCTTATGGACAGTTTTCAGCTTTGTGCCGTCGGCACCATAAGTATAGGCAATCGTACTACCGTCACTGAACGTGACCATATTGGGCAAATTTAATACATTATAGGTAATTGTACTAATTCCCTTG